>CAYMQP010000261.1:0-5851 GCA_964392505.1 uncultured Bacteroidales bacterium | reverse complement strand
GATATTATCTTCCCGCTCTTTACTGGTATTCGATGTATTAAAAACAATAGCTGTTTGTGCATTCAGTAAGCCTCTGGGAACACCGTCACCCAAATCGCCTTCCTGAAAATCATAAGCGACTCCAGGGCGTAATACCCTGTCGATCCAACCCTTGAGTATTGCAGGAGGCATGCCCCACCAGTTCGGATGAACAATTACAATACCTTCACATTCCAACAATTCCTCGCAATGCTGACGAATCTGTTTTTGACACTTCCCATCTTTTGGTATTTCCTCATCGGGCAGCACAGGTTTGAAGTTCTCTTTATACAGATCGTGGAAAATAACCTTATGTCCCAAATCCCTTAAAGCTTTCCTGGCAACCTTCGCAATAGCGTGATTGAAGCTATTTATTGACGGATGTGCTAGAATAATCAGAACTGTCATAAAGTAAAAATAAAAAAAGTCCCGTTATGGAGGGGACTTTGACGTATTAAATTATGAAATATAACTCTATTAAGGAAGGGTTTTACCCAGAATATAATCTTCAAGCTGCTGGATGGTATTTTTTTGTCCCTGTATTATTTTATTAACAATATCACCAATAGATACAATTCCGACAAGCTTATCGTTATCCATAACCGGAAGATGACGTACACGATGATCTGTCATTATTTGCATACACTCATTGGTGGTTGTGGTAAGCTTTACATAGAAAATGCGTTCGGAGAGCAGCTCACCTACCGTCGATTCTTTTGAAGATTTGCCCATTAGAATAATTTTTCTTGCATAATCGCGTTCGGAAAAGACACCTACAACTTTTCCATCTTTTTCAACCAGCAGTGCACCGATATTTTTACCTGCCATCTTTTTCAAGGCATCATAAACCGTGGCTTCAGGCTCTATAGTGTGAACCTCATAACCTTTTTCATTAAGAATATCTTTTACCGAATACATGATCTTCGATTTAAGTGTAAAACATTCAATTCATAAATCTTTTGTAATATAGTAAAAATCAAATACTACTCAAAGAATAATTCAAAGGTTACGGTACTAAATTGAAGTAAATATAGTTAATGTTACTGTATCAAATTATCGCTTTTAATTGTGATTTATAATTTTTATAGTTCTTTTCAATTAATAGTTGATCAATATGATCTTTGATTTTTTTCCTGATAAAGGCATATTTTTTTCGGATGGGTTTTGAGAATTCGTCGTTAAATACCATATCCTCTTCAATTTCTATAGCCAGAATGTCGATATTCTCAGGAACTGGAATATCAATATTATCAGCAAATTTTAAAGCTGTTAGGAAAGAAATATCATGAAAACTGGAGATGTGAAGCGTATCTTTAAAATCATCCGGTATGAAATGATATACGTCGCCAGGTACGCCATCCTGTGTTTTAATTGCATCGATAATAATTATATGATTATATCCCGCGATAGTCTCAATAATATCCAATCCTCCATTGCAGGAAGTTTTAAAATGAATATCCGGCGATTGGTATTGCTCTTCCAGTTCTGCAACCAATCGAATACCAATGGCATCGTCGCAAAGCAATTCGTTGCCCAAGCCGAGGATCAGTATTGGACTTCTTTTAATGCCCATTAAGTCGGATATTATTTTCTACTTATTGACCGTATAAGTTTACCACTCTGGTCCCTGAAATTTACTATTAATGGCATTTCGCCGGGCAGACTATGGGTTGCACATGAAAAGCAAGGATCGTATGCCCTGAAAGCCATTTCTACCATATTCAGAATGCCATTATCGACAGTAACTCCTTTTTTAATAATATTCTGTGCCGCTTTTTTTAGTGACATGCAAATGGCTGCATTATTATTTGTAGTACCCACAATTATATTCACTTTTGTAACCATTCCCTTTTTATCGGTCCAGTAATGATGTGTAAGTGTGCCTCGTTGTGCTTCTACTATACCAATTCCTTCACCAATAATTTTATCCGGGATTACTCGTATTTCTTTCCCGGTTATTTCCGGATTCTGTGCTAATTCAAGACAATGTTCAGCCGAATACAGCAATTCAACCAGCCTGGCCCAATGCATAGCCAGTGTAGCATGAACAGGTTTACCACCAAGAGTTTTGTACATAGTATCATACTCTTTCTGTGCCTGTGGAGTGGCCATGCCATCAGCTGCATTAAGGCGGGATAGAGGTGTAGCATGATATACACCTGAATCGATTCCTTCATTAAATCCATTCCAGCCTTTTTCCTTCAGATACGGAAATTTCAGATAACTCCAGGGTTCAACTCTTTCAGCTACATATTTCGTATACTCATTGGGAGAATATTTGCATAATTCTTTTCCTTCCGTATCAACTACTCTTACTTTTCCGTCGTAAAAATTAACCTTATTATTTTCATCGACAAGTCCCATTGAATGTATCTTCAATGCATAGGGACCATTTAATATAAGATCGACATAAGTATCGTTACCCAGTACAACATCATTAAAGATCTTTAAAGAGAATTTTGAAAACTCAATAAATCCTTTGGCTGTCTCAACAATATTATCGCGTTGTTCTTCCGTCAATCCTTTTTTGACCCCTCCCGGAATATTCATCACCACATGGGTTTGGTGACCTCCAAGCAGTGCCTGTATCTCTTGTGCCAGACGACGCTGCTTTATAACTTCGGTACCAACCTCTTTACCCACTTTGGCTATCACACCAAGGATATTTCTTTCTTCTGGTTTTGCTGTCGGACCAACAACAAAATCAGGAGCGGCGAGAGCATAAAAATGTGCGATATGGCTATGTACAAAGTGAGCCATATAAAACAGCTCGCGCAGTTTTTTGGCAGTTGGCGGGATTTCAACTCCATATACAGCATCGGCAGCTTTGCCCGAAGCCATATGATGGCATCCCGGGCATACACCACATATCTTTGTCACTATCTGCGACAATTCTTCTACAGGACGACCCTCACAAAATTTTTCAAATCCTCTTAGTTCAGGAACTTGAAAATAGACATTATCAACGTCGCCATCGTCATTACAAAATATTTCAATTTTGCCGTGACCTTCCAGTCGTGTTATAGGATCAATGGTATACTGTTTCATCACTTTTAAGTTTCAATAAGTTTTCGTCGGATAATTGAGCCTGGTAAGCTAAAACGATAAAATGTACCACCAGGATCTTCAATTTGTTCTACAATTTTCATTATCTCATCCGGATCATCTGAATCGATCATCGTTGCAATGGCTGACATCATTTTAGCACCGGGATCGGGCGATGTAGAAGGAGGCCCATAGCATCCGCGGCATGGACTGTTGCCTTCGATACAACGATACCCACATCCGCAGCGTGTGGCTGGTCCCATACAAATTAATCCCTGTTCGAGGAAGCATGTTTCACCATCATCAATAACTTCAGTTGGTCGTTTGAATTGTTTGATTCGCTTATTGTCGGTTTTTTTGCGAGTGCATTCATCACATTGTGTCTTTTCTGTGGCACCCACCACCGAACCGTTAGGAGGCAATTCGGCACCGGTGACAATAGCCATAAAAACTTCAACCAGACGTTCGGTTTGAGGAGGACAACCGGGTAAATAATAATCAACATCAACAACCTGATCGAGAGCTCTTACATCGTTATAAAACTCAGGGAGCGTCAGCGTACCTTCAGGTACTTTATAACTCGTTACCGGTTCAGTTTTTTCTTTATTTACAGTTGATTCACTTGTATGATAAACCCTGTCAAATATCTCCTGTTTATTATGGAAATTGGCCAAACCAGGAATACCTCCCAGGTGTGCACAAGAGCCATAGGCTACCAATATCTTGGATTTCTGACGAAGGAGTTTTGCTAAATGCTCATTTTCACTATTTCTTACAGCTCCGTTGTAGAGTGTAACATCAATAAATCCATCTTCCATAGCTTCTACATCGGCATACTTTGTATCGAGTGCAATAGGCCAAAATACAAGATCGGCTGCAGCAACAACATCGAACAACTTTTCGTGTACATCGAGTACCGACACACAACAACCGCCGCAGGCAGCTCCCCAATATACGGCAAGTTTAAGTTTTGGCTTTTCTTTTGACATATGCTATTTCAAATTTTTAATTTCCAGATTAAGTAAGTGTTTCCATTACACCCTTTATTTTGCAAGGCCCTAATTGTCGAATGCTCTCTGTAAATTCATTCGCCAAGGTAGCAAATTGTTTTCCTTCGCTGGCACTTATCCATTCCAGTCGAAGTCGTTCCTTTTTTATACCCATTTGCTGAATATATTTCTGCAGTAAATGATACCTGCGAAGACATTTATAATTGCCTTCATGATAATGACAATCACCCGGATGACATCCACACATAAGCACTCCGTCGGCTCCTTCGCGAAAAGCTTTTAAAACAAAAGTAGGATCGATTCGACCCGAACACATGATACGAATAGTACGTAGGTTAGGAGCATAGGGAATACGTGAAGTTCCGGCAAGATCAGCTCCTGTGTATGAACACCAGTTGCAAAGAAAGGAAACTATAGTTGGTTCAAATGCCATATTATAAAGTTTAAATAGGTTCTTTTTCTGTTTTAAGTAATCCTTCGATCTGGGATAATATCTGTACATCGGTAAAATGTCGACTTGTTATAGCACCCGTCGGGCATGTCGATCCGCATGTCCCGCAACCTTTACAAAGAGCTTCATTAACAACCGATACTTTTTTCTCTTCATCAAAATGGATTGCAGTATAAGGACATACCATTATACAGGTCTGACAACCGCAACAGATTTCTTCGTCAACATGTGCCGTTGTAACTTCAACTTCCATATTTCCAACAGCAATACTTGCAAGAACTCTTGCAGTGGCAGCTTTTGCCTGTGCAATACTTTCAGTAATATCTTTCGGACTCTGACAGGTACCCACAATATATACTCCATCGGTTGTGGTTGCCACCGGATCGAGTTTTGGATGTTTTTCGATGTAAAAATCGTTACCACATAAACTAACACCAATATTTCGTGCAATTTCTTTTGCATCGTTCTGGGCCTCCATTGCTGTCATCAGAATTACCAGGTCGGCTGGTACTTCTATTTCTTCACCCGAAAGCTTTTCTCTCATATTAATGATCATCTCGGAACTGTCTCCTTTAGATGCTTTCTTTATGGTTGGCAACTCTTTTTCCTGGTCGAACATCAGGAAAAGTATTTTCCGGCGTGAGGAGTCGGAATAGAATTCCTCACAACCTTTTCCGAACGTGCGCATATCAGCATATAACTCGTAAATATTCGAATCGGGCAGCATCGATCGCAACTGGTTAGCATATTTCAATGCTGTGCTGCAGCATGTACGGGAACAGTAAGGGTGATATTTCTCGTTACGGCTGCCGACACAATGAATTATGGCAATATTCTGTGGTTCCTTTCCCTGGCTGGTAATTACATTTCCCTTCTTTAACATCTTTTCCATATCGAGCGATGTAATAACATCGGGAAGTTTACCATAACCATATTCCGGAATCACTTCAGGATTAAAAGGCTTTAAACCGGTTGCAACAATTATATTACCAAATTGAAGTTCTTTTTCTAACCCGTTTTGCCGGATTTTCGCATTAAAATTGCCTACATAGCACGTTATATCAACGATACTGCTGTTAGTAAAGACTTCGATGAGTTTATTTTTCTGAACTTGCTGAATTTTAGGTTGGAGCATTTGATGAGCACTTTCCAGGAAAGGAAATGTAAGATCAATCTGTGCTGCAATTCCTCCCAGGGCTTCTGATTTTTCTACCAGGAAAACCTTTTTTCCGGCACCGGCTATTTCCAATGCCGCAGTAATACCTGATATTCCTCCTCCAATAACTAAGGTGACAGAATTTACTTCAACAAATCGTTTCTCCAGAGG
>CAYMQP010000260.1:0-5884 GCA_964392505.1 uncultured Bacteroidales bacterium | reverse complement strand
ACCGATGCTGCTATGCTGAATTTTGAGACATACAGCAATTTGGCGCGAAAGTACCTGGGGATTAAACGAGTTAATATAGTCGATGCAATTAAAAAAGAAGAAAAAATCCAACAAATCAGTAAAGTCAAATATGATAAATTAATTGCATCCCTTACATCTTTTCAGGATAATATTAACGAAGCACTTGAAGATGTTGCTACACGTTTACGATTTGCAGGGTACCTTGTTTCACTGGCGGGTTTTAGGGAGAGTTCTAATATTCTACTCTTTGAACGACTGTATAAAAATATTATTCGTCGGATCATGGAATCGGACTTGATGGAAGACAGGTCTATAAAAAGTAAACTTTCAGATTTTCCAAATTTTGAATACAGAAAATACCTCGATCTGAAGTGGCGCCTGTATCTTCGCTTGGTGTTACTTCTGATTCCACCTTTAACTATTATTATTCTAATCCGGCACTATATACAACTCCTTACCCTGAAATCGAAGCTTCAAAATATCCACCAGCTGGTTGACGACCTGATTATGCTGTTGCTGAAAAACGAAGCTATTGCTAATTAACCTGTCTCAATGAAGATTCTTCAGATTTGCAACAAAATACCCTATCCTCCTCACGATGGTGGTGCTATTGCCATGCTAAATATGGCTAAATCATTCGTCAAAGCCGGATGCCAAGTAACCATTGTGGCTATGAGTACTTCCAAACATAAAATAACAACAATGTCGATACCTGAAGAACTGCGGGCTATTATCAGGTTTATTTACGTCGATGTAAATACACGAATTAACCCATTAAAACTTATTATCAATCTTTTATTCTCAAAACAGCCTTTTAATGCTATCCGGTTTATTAATTCCGATTTTGCTGCTGCGCTTACTGATATCCTTCAGAGTGAAACATTTGAAATAGTCCAGCTTGAAGGGCTTTATCTTAAACCTTACATTCAGCAAATTCGCACACATCATAAAGGAATGCTGGCATATCGTGCCCATAATGTTGAAAGTGAAATCTGGTACAGAATTGCCTCTTCCAGTAAAAATCCTTTCAAGCACTGGTATTTAAATAACATGGCACACAGGCTGATGAGATTTGAAACAAACATGATAAATCGTTACGATTTTCTGGTTCCTATAAGCTCGAACGATTTAAACTGGTTTGAGGCTATGGGAAATAATAAGCCAGTTTGCCTAACATATACAGGCATTACCAATGAAGATTTTAATCCACCTGATGATACTCATGATGTAAATAACATGTTCTATATTGGGGCTCTCGACTGGATGCCCAACCAGGAGGCCCTAATATGGTTTATTGAATTTGTCTGGAACCGGATTAAAGATAAACGCCCCAATCTTCAGTTTCATATCGCCGGACGAAATGCCCCTGAAAGGATTGTTCGAAAATTTAAAAATTCAGCCATTAATTTTCATGGCGAAATTGAAAATGCCCACGCATTTATGGACAACCATTCAATTATGGTAGTACCACTATTTGCAGGCAGCGGACTACGAATTAAAATTGTCGAGGCAATGGCGCGATCGAAACCCGTAATTACCACTTCAATTGGTGCGCAGGGTATAGAGGTTAACGCTGGAAAAGAAATACTAATAGCCAACTCCGCTGAAGATTTTATTCACTCGATTGAAAAACTGCTCGATGATCCTATTTACTACCATGAACTTATTAGGAATGCCTATACATATGCCCTTCATAACTTTAATAACGAAACGATCGTTAAAAATCTTTTATATTTTTACAGGCAACAAATGGCATGCTGAACCTCATCTTCTGGATATTAATTTGCATCATCGCTTATACCTACGTCGGGTATGCAATTTTGCTTCTGTTTTTAAACGTTATTAAAAGACTTTTCGGAAAAAAGTCTCCCTTATATAATATGCCTGAAGTATTGCCGGAAGTTACTTTACTTATAGCAGCTTATAATGAAAAAGATACCGTAAATGCAAAAGTCGAAAATACCCGGAAACTTAACTATCCTAAAGAGAAATTAAAGATTGTTTGGATTACGGATGGTTCGGACGACGGCACCCCTGATTTGCTTTCACAATATCCCGAAATAATATTATTACATAACTCCGAGAGGAGGGGTAAAACAGCTGCTCTAAACCGGGCCCTTAAGACAATCGAAACTCCTTTTGTAATTTTCAATGATGCGAATACTATGCTCGATACCGAGTCTGTTCATCATCTTATAGCTCCTTTCAGTAATGAGCGAGTAGGTTGTGTTGCCGGAGAAAAACGTATTATGAAAAATGTGTATGAAGCTGCTGCCGGAGCAGGAGAAGGAGCATACTGGCAATACGAATCCATTCTAAAACGTCTCGAATCGAATTTTTCATCAGCACTTGCAGCTGCTGGCGAATTGTACGCCATCCGCACAAAACTTTTTAAACCCGTTGATCCTGATATTATCATCGATGATTTTGTGATATCGCTAAATATTGCAAAACAAGGATACCTTATAAAATATCAACCTAAGGCCTTTGCTATGGAACATTCCTCAGCAAATATCAGTGAAGAACTTAAGCGTAAAGTTCGCATAGCTTCAGGAGCTATCCAAACCATTTTCCGATTCCCTTCACTTTTCAATATTTTTCTCCACGGCTTTCTTAGCATCGAATTTATTTCGCATAAGGTATTCCGATGGCTGATCGTTCCAATTGCTATTCCGCTTATTGTGTTGTTTACCATTCTTTTATGTATTCAAAGTCAATGGCAGAATCCTACATACATAATAATTTTACTTGTGCAGGTCGTTTTTTACTTTTTTGTATCGTTAGGAGTCTTATTCGAAAGAAAGGCTACGCGCTGGAAATTACTATACCTCCCGTATTACTTGGTTATAATTAACTATGCACAGTACGCAGGAATTATCAGGTTTATCAGAGGTAAACACAATGTTGTATGGGAAAAAGCTAAAAGAGCATCATAATATACAACTTATATTGCTTTTATATTGCTCGTTACAATAACAGAAATGCAGGGCTTTAGAATTATATAGTTTATTTAGTGAACAAATTTTACTTTTGCCATGGCAGTTTCATTCGGAAAAGGAAATCAAATGTCGAGGAATAATAAGAAATATACTAAATTAAATACTGTTGAGGAGGCGATTGAAGATATCCGTATGGGCAAAATAATAATTGTTGTTGATGACGAAGACCGAGAGAATGAAGGCGATTTTATTTGTGCTGCCGAACTGGTAACACCCGAAATAATTAATTTCATGGCTACAAATGGTCGTGGTCTGATTTGTGCTCCACTTCCTGAAGAACGATGTGAAGAATTGGATCTTGAACTCATGGTACCGGTAAACACTTCATTACACGGAACTCCATTCACTGTTTCTGTCGATTTATTAGGCCATGGCTGCACAACAGGAATATCGGCAAGCGACAGAGCCAAAACCATTAAAGCGCTTATCAATCCCCATACCCAACCCGAGGATCTGGGTCGACCAGGTCATATATTCCCCTTAAAGGCAAAAAGCAAAGGAGTATTACGTCGCGCAGGACATACCGAAGCAGCTGTTGATCTGGCCCAACTGGCAGGACTTCAATCTGGTGGCGTTCTTGTTGAAATTATGAACGAAGATGGCTCCATGGCGCGATTACCTGAATTACTTGAGATAGCAAAAACGTATGATCTTAAAATTATCACAATCGAAAGCCTTATCGCCTATCAGTTGAAACGTGACAGTATTATTATTAAAGGTGAAAAAGTAAAACTTCCTACTGAATTTGGCGATTTCGAATTGATACCATTTATTCAAAAATCAAATAATCTTGAGCATGTTGCCCTGATAAAGGGTAAATGGACAAAGAACGAT
Organism: uncultured Bacteroidales bacterium; assembly: GCA_964392505.1. Taxonomy (GTDB): domain Bacteria; phylum Bacteroidota; class Bacteroidia; order Bacteroidales; family UBA10428; genus UBA10428. The sequence continues at coordinate 2,030 of CAYMQP010000260.1, read as the reverse complement.
CCTGTATTGGTTCGTGTTCATTCTTCATGTACTACAGGCGATATTTTTCATTCGTACCGCTGCGATTGTGGAGCTCAGCTTCATGAAGCCATGAGACGAGTCGAGAAGGAAGGTAAGGGTGTTATTGTATATCTTAACCAGGAAGGAAGAGGTATTGGACTTTTCAATAAAATAAAGGCATATAAGCTGCAGGAACAAGGCCGCGATACGGTAGAAGCCAATCTTGACCTGGGTTTTGATGATGATGAACGCGATTATGGCGTGGGAGCCAGTATACTCCGTGATCTCGGTTTGGGAAAAATTCGACTCCTTACTAACAATCCGGTGAAACGTGCAGGGCTGGAAGGTTATGGTTTAACTGTGGTCGAGAATGTTCCTATCGAAATAAAGCCTAATAAATACAATAAGTTTTATCTCGAAACTAAAAGACGAAAAATGGGGCATTTCCTGGAGTTGGTTCCTGAAGAAAAAAAGGAAGAAAAAAACGATTAAGTCAGTTATAAAATTATGGCTAAAAGACTTCGAATCGTATTTATGGGTAATCCTGAATTCGCTATAGAATCGCTGCGAACATTGCTCGATAATGGACAAAATATAGTTGCAGTAATTACATCGCTCGATAAACCTACAGGAAGAGGCAAACAACTCATGTCGTCGCCTGTTAAAGAATTTGCTCGAAAATCCGGCGTAACCCATATTCTTCAACCGGCAAATCTGAAAGATCCCCGTTTTATCGATAAACTTAAAGCTTTGAAAGCCGATCTTCAGATCGTTGTTGCTTTCAGGATGCTTCCGGAGATTGTATGGTCAATGCCACTTAAAGGTACTGTTAATCTGCATGCATCACTTCTTCCCGATTACAGGGGAGCCGCACCGATAAACTGGGCCATTATTAATGGAGAAAAAAAAACAGGTGTTACTACTTTTTTTATTGATAAAGAAATTGATACGGGAAAAATCATTTATCAGGAAGGAGTCGAAATAACGCCCGAAATGAATGCAGGTGAACTCCATGATATTTTAATGATTAAAGGCGCACGACTGTTATCGAAAACTGTAAATGCTATTTCAGAAAATGATTATCCCGCTATACCGCAATCGGAATATATTGGTAACAAGGAAATCCAACTGGCACCGAAATTATTTAAGGACGATTGCAGCCTAAGCTGGAGTGATAATCCGGAAAAAATTTATAACACTATTAGAGGATTAAGTCCGTATCCCACAGCATGGACAGAAATTAGTGATGGCAGTACCGCTTTTACGTTAAAAATATATGAAAGCCGTTATAAGATTTCAGAACATTCATATCATCCAGGCACTTTATTATCTGATGGTATAAATTATCTGAAGGTTGCTGTCGGTAATGGATTCATCGAGCTTCTTTCAGTACAGTTATCGGGTAAAAAAAGGATGGCTATCAGCGATTTCCTCAGAGGATTTAAGAACATCGAAAAATTCAATATAGTACCCTGACTGGCCTTCAATCACGTTATAATCCTATAAAATTAGCGTTTATTATATCCACCGTTCTAATTAGTTTAAAACTGTGCATCGATTTACTAATTTTCTTTGTAAATTTAATAGTACGTCGAATTAATACATATCCAATCATGAAAACTAAGTTTCTATCAATAGTTATTTCAGGTTTTGCATTGCTGAATGCTGTGTATCCTCAGAACATACCCAACGGAGGTTTCGAAAATTGGGAAATGCGATTTTTATATGAAGAACCAGTGTGGTGGAATACCGGGAACCAGGAATCCTTTATGAGTGGAGAACAGACAGCGTTAAAAACTACCGACAGTTATAGCGGTAATCTGGCACTGAGAATTGAAACCGTGACTTCCACAGAAGATACACTATTTGGTTATGCATTTTGTAATGGACGGATTACCAGTGGTGACCTGGGTGATACCCTGTATTTTGATGGAGGCATACCCATTTCGGCTGCCCCCGATTCGCTTTTCGGATACTTTAAATTCAATTTTGCTATAAACGATACCGGATTTGTGCTTATTTCCTTTAAG
>CAYMQP010000259.1:0-5922 GCA_964392505.1 uncultured Bacteroidales bacterium | reverse complement strand
TAATAATCCTATTAGCGAAAAGGAATATATAAAGCTAAGTACTCAGGAAATGACTGAGAAGCTTTACCAGGGTGTACGCGATGCTTATTCACGAAAAACAGAGATTATTAAGAAACAGGCATATCCGGTAATTAAAGAGGTCTATGAACACCAGTCGCAAGCCTATGAGAATATACTGGTACCGATAACCGATGGTACAAAAACCTATAATATCATCACCAACCTTGAAAAGAATTATAACACGAGTTGTGATGAATTGATCCGTTCGTACGAGAAATCACTTACCTTGGCGACCATCGATGAAAACTGGAAAGAACATCTTCGCGAACTCGATGATCTGAAACAATCAGTTCAGAATGCGACTTACGAGCAAAAGGATCCATTGCTTATATATAAGTTCGAATCGTTTGAATTATTTAAAAATATGATCGACCTTATAAACAAGGAAGTGGTGAATGTATTAATGAAAGGTCAGTTGCCCATTCAGGATCCCAGCGAAGTACGCCGTGGTGAAGTTCCCAGAAGAAGGGATATGAGTAATCTACGGGCAAGTAAAAGTGATTATGGTTCTTCGTACGATCGTGGCTCGGGTGATGGAAGCCCGCAACGTCAGCCACAGAAAGCACAACCTGTGCGAGTTGAGAAAAAGGTAGGTAGAAACGATCCATGCCCTTGTGGCAGCGGTAAAAAATATAAGAACTGCCATGGTAAAGTTGGTGTCAATGTTTAGAAAAAAAGGGATATCTCAATTTAGTATTATTACTAGCCCAGAATTTAAAAATTGAATAGGATAAAGTTTTTTACGTTGCCATGGGTGCTTTGCTTTTTAATGTTATTACCTTTAAATTGTATTTATGCCAATCATACATCCGATTCGCTAATTAAAATATACTTATTTCCCGGGCAAAGTTCCGATTATCGGCTATTCAGTAAACTCAATCTGGGTAGTGAATATCAAACGATCCCCATTAATTATCCAGTTCCTGACCAAAATGTATCAATGGATTCCTACGCCTCATTGCTTGTTGAACAAATTGATACAAATTCTGCATATATTTTTATTGGTGTTTCGCTGGGAGGTATGATCTCAACTGAGCTTACAAATATTCTTACTCCGTTAAAAACTATTATAATTTCTAGTGCAAAAAATCGATCGGAGCTACCATTTCGATATCGCATTTTAAAATATATACCCATTTATAAAATAATTCCTGCAACATTTTTCAAAGCTGGAATATTTATTGCCCAGCCTTTGTTTGAGCCCGATCGAAAGCATGATAAAGATACCTTTGTTAATATGTTAAGAGCTAAAAATCCAAGGTTCTTAAAATTTAGTACGGGTATGATAGTAAACTGGAATCATAAAGGAGTAAATGAAAATATTATTCATATACATGGTACAAACGATCATACCTTACCTTATCGTAGAATTATTGCTGATTATACAATTCAGGATGGCTCACATATGATGGTACTTACCCGGGCAGAGGAAGTAAATCAGATTTTAAATTCTATTTTATTATCGATAAATGAGTAGAGATGTCCCTTTTTGATATAGATTATATAAATAATAGAAACAGTTGGCTGTAAATAGTTGGCAGTTTGCAGTTCGCAAGTTTGGAATTAAATGATAAGGATTTAAAATATTTATAATATGGCAGGAAGTTTTCGAGAGTTAATTGTTTATCAAAAGGCATTTGCTTTAGCCATGGAGATTTTTGAGATTACACAAAAATTTCCAAAAGAAGAAAAATATGAGTTAACGGATCAGATTCGAAGATCTTCACGCTCTGTTTGTCGGGCAATTGGAGAAGGTTATCGGAAGCGTCAATATCCCAAACATTTTTCAAGCAAAATGAGTGATACAGATATGGAAAATACTGAAACACAGGTGTCCCTTGATTTTGCAAAGTTTTGTGAATATATAACAAACATAGAATATACTGTGCTTCGAAGCAAATCAGAAGAAGTTGGACGCTTGTTAAATCATATGGTTGAAAATCCAGAAAAATATCGTCCAAAACATTAGATAAATTATGTAAGTGCTGTATGCCAATTGGATATTGCCAACTGCCAACTTTGAGAATATTGCTTAATTAAGTATTATCAATTTTTAAATACCAAAGGGTAATCACAAGAAAAATCTATTATATATTAAGTAGTTAAAAACTCACAAATGCATTTTAACGAATTTGGTCTGAACAAACATCTTCTGGAAGCGCTTTCCTATATGGGTTTTGAAAAGGCTACACCAATACAGATAAGCACAATACCTGAAATTAGTGCAGGACGTGATCTTATAGCTTGTGCTCAGACAGGAACAGGTAAAACGGCTGCATATTTACTTCCCATTTTAACACGAATAGCTGAAAGAGAAACATCGGGCGAAGGCGTAAATACATTAATTATCGTACCAACACGTGAACTGGCTGTTCAGATTGAACAACAAATCAGAGGATTTGCCTATTTTGTCCCGGTTAGCTCAATTGCTATTTATGGTGGTGGCGATGGTACAATCAGGAAAAGAAGGTATTAAGCGAAGGTACCGAATTAGTTGTGGCAACACCGGGTAAATTAATAAGTCATATTAATCTTGGCTATGTTAATCTTCAGTCGGTTGAGCATTTTATACTCGATGAAGCCGACCGGATGCTGGATATTGGATTCTACGATGATATTATGCTTGTTGTAGCGCATTTGCCGGAAAACAGGCAGACACTTATGTTCAGCGCTACTATGGCCCCAAAAATTCGGACACTGGCCCGGCAGATACTTCATGATCCGGTCGAAATAAGTACTGCTATAGCAAAGCCTCCCGAAGGTGTGCTACAAGCAGTATATCTGGTCCATGATGAACAAAAAATTCCCCTTATAACCAGTTTAATTTCTGATAAACCTGAATATGAATCTATTTTAATATTCTGCTCAACCAAGAAAAGAGTTTCGGAAATTGCCCACACATTAAGACGAAAAGGGGAAATTGTCAATAATATTTCATCGGACCTGGAACAGAAAGCACGTGAAGAGGTACTGAACCGTTTTAAAGCAAGAAAAATAAGAATATTGGTAGCTACCGATGTGTTAAGCCGTGGAATAGATATAAAGGATATCAACCTCATTATAAACTTCGATGTTCCTCAGGATGCCGAAGACTATGTGCATCGGGTGGGTCGCACAGCACGGGCCGATAAAACTGGTGTAGCTATTACACTTGTTAATAAAACCGATATGTTCCGCTTTCACCGGATCGAGGAGTTGATTGAAACAAGCATAATTAAACTAAAAGTACCGACTCAAATAGGTGATAGTCCTGAATGGAATCCTAATATGCCTAAGGCAAGAAAACAAGGCTATAAAAAACTTAGGATTCAAAGAGGAAATAAAAAATCGGCTAAACACAGGAAGAGGAAATAATTGCCTTAATAGTTATCCACTTTCAATTAATGATTTGAAACTTAGATATTCCATTAAGTTCCTCGTTAAAATTTTTGCTTTCTATAGTATAAAATGATTGAAATTCTTTATATTTAAATAAGATAACAAATAAACCAATATATTATGAAACAAACTTTACAGGAAAAAAACCATTTAGCGATGCGTCTTTCCGGTTATGCAGCTTCAGCCGGGGCCTTGTTAGTACTTAGTCCTATTGCTAAAGGCGGAGTCGTTTATTCCGGCCTTCAAAATCTGGAAGTAAATATGCCCGCCGAATATCTTGAAGTTGATCTGGATGGTGATCTGGTAAACGATTTCGGATTTTATATGTATGGATCCAGCTATCTATATTCATATGGTTCAATATACTTTCGTTACAGATTTGGATATGGTGTTATTATCAATCCTAAAACAGATGGGTATAATAATAGTTGGATGACACATAGCGTTCTTATCAGAAGTTATTATAATACCTATTATGGAACAACTTATCAAGCGAGTGCACCTATTGTACATGGACTTGAAGCCGGAGTAGTGGTAGATAATTCTCAGACTATGTGGTCCGATTTATCATTTCCAATGTGGCCTGGAGCCCTAGGTGTTGGAACAATCATAACATATTATGGACCCATCTATGGTTCTTCTTATTATGCCCGGGGTGCCGGTGACTTTATAGGCCAGGAGCATTTTATTGGCGTGCGCTTTTATATTGGTACACAGCAACATTATGGCTGGATAAGACTTAGCTTAGGTAATCAGTTAGAACCCATGACCATTGTTGATTGGGCATATGAAGATGTGCCGGGAGTTGGCATTGAAACGGGTGATGCTGCAGGAGCGGATGTGGTTGCTCCGGAAGTTCAATTCTCTGGTGTCGGTGTTGCGGTTAACACGGCAACACAAGTTCTTACTATAACCTTCAATGAAGAGATTACTGGTTTTGAATTGGGTGATATAATGGTTTATAATGGTAGTGCTGCAAATCTTATTGAAGTTACGGCTGGTTTAGAATATACCGTAGAGGTCACTGCCGGTGCAGAAGGAATGGTAGAAGTTGAAATAGGTGCCGATGCAGTAAATGATTTGGCTGGTAATGGCAATAATCCCACATATGCCGGTTGGTTGTACGATGGTACTCCTCCTGATGTAATTATAGATTCCGGAATACCAACAGTAACCCAGGATCAGACAATTCCTGTTTCGATTGAGTTTAGTGAGGAAGTATCCGGTCTTGAACTTGGGGATTTCATTGTAACCAATGGTAGCGCGGCTAATTTAGTTGAAATAGTACCGGGTATGGAATATACTATTGATGTCACTGCAGGAGTTGAAGGTGATGTTACTGTTGGTCTGCCTGCAGGAGCCGTTACCGATATAGCCGGTAATGAAAATGCCTCCGCGTCAACAACATACACTTACGACGATCCTGCAGTAACAGATTTAACTGAGTTATCGAATGCAGAAATAAATATCTATCCAAATCCTGTTAAAGGTAATCTGCATGTTGAACTGGAGAACGCATCCATACTTCGTATTGTAAACCTGAATGGTACTTTACTTTACCAACAGGATAATGTGCTTGACGAAATCATTGATATGAGCGGCTTTGCTCCGGGTGTTTATATATTGCAGATTAAAAACGACAATGGGGTTACTCGACATCGACTTATAATAGAATAGAATTTAAAAGCCGGTGAAAAGCCGGCTTTTTTTATAATCATATTATGCAATAGAGAATTTATCGTGATTTGATATACATATAAATTTTATGTTCACTTATATGCAATACAATATTGTTTTTGTATTATTTTAGGTGAAAATTATCAATCAAATACTAAAACCATGAAACAATCTTTACAATCAAAACAAAAATTAGCATTGCGTCTTTCGGGCTATGCCGCATCTGCCGGTGCTTTACTTGCCCTAAATCCTTTTGTACAGGGGCAGGTCGTTTATTCCGGTATTCAGAACATTCAGTTATCCATGCCCTCCGATTATGCAGAGATTGATATGGACGGAGATATGATCTCTGATTTTGGATTCATCATTGGAGGCTATTCAGGTTATTCAACATTTACTTATCTGTATAGAACATACTATGCCTGGTACGGTTACGGATGGGCAGAAATGTTTAATGCGAGAACCGATGGTTACCTGAACAGCTGGATTACCCGTATGACAACAATTACATCGTATTCCGGTCCATACAGTAGTATTCCAAATTACTACTACTATCCTATTCTTAATGGTTTGGGAGCGGGAGTAACGGTCGATTCATTACAGACCATGTGGAACAACCTGACCTATGCATATTACCCGGGAGCATTTGGAATTGGTTATCTTTATTCAATTACCGGGCCATATTTTTCTTATTATTTTGCTATAGGATATGGTGATTTTTTTGGTGATGAAAGATATGTGGGCGTCCGGTTCTATATCGGTAGCGAGCAGCATTATGGATGGCTCAGGGTGAGCCTGGGTGAATAC
>CAYMQP010000258.1:321-5936 GCA_964392505.1 uncultured Bacteroidales bacterium | reverse complement strand
CACCAATGTCGATCACTATTTTTTGTATTACCATACCCTGGGTAAGCGACATGATCTTCAGGGTATGCCTGCCCGGTTCGTCGAGAAAAATATCCGATTCAGTAATTGCACTGTTACGTAATACATTTTCATTCCATTTATCGTTGTATTCTTTCGTTGCAATATCATGCCTGTATATTATGTCATCATCTATCGAAATAGCATAACGTGCTCCTTGCGAGGAATTTAATGGAAACACGGGTAAAACATAAACATAAACTTTAATCCATCCTGTGCTAAAAGCATAAAAGTCATATTCCGTGCTGACATTCATGTATCTATAGGATTTTCTTGGGTCGCCAAACTGTATGGCTTTGTTTTCAATACTGAGTCCATATATGGTGATTACCTTAACATTTTCAGTTTCTTTTTTGCGATGAAAGTCAGCAGCCGGAATAGAGATATAACCATTCTGCTCAATAAACAAGCCTTTCAGCTGTTCAGTGTCCACGCCTTGAGGCTGAAAAGAAGTAACCAGCACTTTTTCCTTCCTATTTCCAGAAGAAACGATTACCTCACCGAACGCATATTTGCCAGCCGGACGATTACTCCAATCAACCGAAACATTAATTCGTTGCTCATGGGCAGTTTTTCCCCATGATTGACTCAGTACAATCCATTTCTCTGATGCCTCTGCTTTCCATTCCAGTTCTTTACCACCTTTGTTTACAATATCGATATAATGCGATCTGGGGGCAAAAAAATTAAAGCAAGGTAAAGAATTAAAGGATCGGGGATTACTTATAGGAAAATCATTTCCCTCTCCTACGACACCCAGCACAGGTTCGGCAGGCAAAACAATGGAATCGACTCTGGGCATCTTGTGGACATTTGAGAACCATCCCTGTTTTAGTGACATTATGCCATTCCATTTGTCGTTTAGGAGAGAATTGTACTCATCAGTAATGAATTGTAAACTATCGAAGTATTGATGAGTTTCTAAGGCAAGCACATTTGTTTTTGCCCTTCCTTGCTTCGCATACATGCGATTTTGCTGGGCTTTGAGCATCTTCTGGTTCATATAGCAGGCTCCTTTCACCGGATAATATACCAGCTGGAAAAAAGCCTCTTTTTGGTTATCGCTTAAGCCCCTCATTATGGACGTAACTTTATTTGAGATAGACTGGTACACCAAAAGCCTGTTTTCAGCTTCGTTATAATTTGAAAAGGATAGATCGGTATCAGTTATTTTTTCGTACTTGTCTTTGTTCCTCCATTCGTAACCCCATCCCATGAACTCGGGTTTACGGATGAATGCCATATGATAAAACTTATCCCAAATTTCCATAAAATCGTTATAATACTGGTCGCCAAAGATCTTCGAATACCATCGGGCCGTATATTCAGGCAGGGTCTCATAATTGAACGCATTAATATCCCATGCCATATCGAGAAATAAATTGGTGGAATACTCGCATCCTTTTATATCGCCGACATTCACTACCCAAACCTTGTCGGCCCCGGTACGATATGCTTTTGCCATCTCTTCGTAAATCAACGCAGGAGATGATGTACTAAACCATAAATAATTATGAGGGGAACCCAGGTATGAAACGTGGTAATAAACACCGGCACGCCCCGCACGCTTTTGCTCTTCAGGATTGCTGAGTCGCTTAATATACCCGTAATTATCGTCGGGCCATACAAGGGTAACCTCATCAGGCACTTTCAGACCCTCTTCATAAATATCCATTACTTCCTTATAAGGCACAAGTATTTGGGGAATTGACTCGATGGGGACTGAAATGTATTTTTTAAGTAGATTCTGCTGATCATTGATTGCATTCTCGAGATTTGCTACTCTTTCGGCTTGTGTAAGGTTTCCAATCATTGCGGCATCGTGCAAACCACGTAAACCTAATGTGTAGACGTTTTCGTATGGGTAGTTTGTTTGTACTCTGTTTTCAAGCTGGTTGAGAATAGTATGCCTGTTGGTTTTGTAATTCCAATCACCCATGGTTTTTGTGTCCCATTCAGATGCATTATTGAATAGTAGGGGCTCGCAATGAGATGATCCCATTACAATAGCGAACGAATCAGCCACTAACCTATTTTCGGGATATTTATTGAACGCACCAGTACACTCATGCATGGCCGGCCATAAATAGTTTGCTTTCAAGCGAAGCATAAGCTCAAATATTTTGGTATACGTGTGAGGACCAATATCATTTAAGGCAGTATCAATGTTTCTTGAAGCCCAAGGTTTTAATCCCCAGTCTTCGTCATTGATGAAGATACCCCGATATTTAACTGACGGAGCTTTAGAAATATAATCAAGCGGTTTCAGACAAAGCGTGGAACATTTTTGCACCGGGACATCGGCCCACCAGTACCAGGACGAAACACCTATGGCTTCGGAAATTGTAAACACTCCGTAAGCTGTTCCCCGTCGATCACTTCCGGCAATAACCAAAGCCTGTTTAACACCCGGAAAGGGTTTATCGATAGTTTTTAATACAAAACGTTCCCATTGATTACGAATGGAATCGACATTCAAATTTTTTGTTACAACTAATTCGTCAATAAGCTGGTTTTTACCAATGGTGCCAATAATGATAACATAGTCACTTAACTTCGACTTGGAAAATACTATTGGTGGCAATTGGTCGCACACCCGTTCAATGTCGGCAGCAAAAAGATTTGCTGAAATTTTAACTACTTCAAAATCGGTTGTGTCGAAATAAATAGTGGCTAAAACTTTACCAGAACTAATTGGAAAGCAAGACTTATCAGATTGAGCTTGGTTAACCACCCCTACCTGAGAAAATAAAATCTCAGGAATAAATATTAGACTCAGTAATAATTTTTTCATAACAACAGGTAATTACAAACATTGTGGCAAAAAATACATTTATCTATTCTCCACACCATCCGGTTTTTAATTATTTAATTAAAGATTCAATAATTGTTTTTCATCTTTAGTCAAATTTTTCTTTGCCCTTAAGATCTGTTTCATAGTATCCAGATCCTTATCGGCTTTTTGAGTATTCCCTAATGTTTTATATAGTTTTGACCGATTAAATAATGCATCAATATTGGAAGGATTTAATTTTAATGTATTGCTGAAACTATTTAATGCCTCTTCGTAATTCCCTGTGTTTATATATGCGATGGCTGAATTATTATAGAACTCCTCTTCCGGATTATAGAGCCTTAAAAGTTCCTCATACAGATTAATGGCATCATGCCATTGTTGCATTACCAGCATTATTCTTGCTTTTTCCTTAAGCGCCCGATAATTTGACGGAAAAACTTCCAGGACATCATTATATATTTCTATAGCTCCTTTTAAATCTTTGTTTTTCTGAAATATGCTGGCTTTCTCAAACGCTAAGGGGATATTTTCTTTATTTTCTGCCAGTTTTGATTGAAGCCACTTGTTTCCCATAATATTATATTCCCTAACCTTTTCCTGATTACGGGTAATTTCAGCAATTTCGGAATACATGAAATAATATCTATAATTCGTTGAATCACTACTTATAAGGAAGTTTATTTCATTTTGTGCAGCACTGATATCTTTTTTCCCTATATATATACTACACAGAAGTTCGTGTAATTCTTCGTTCACCGGATACTTCTCCGACATGCTTTTAAGTAATAATAAAGCATCGTTAGTTTTATTGTTTGAAAGATAATACCTGGCAATGGATAAGTTGATCTCCAGTTCATTTACAGGAACCAATTCTTTCATCTTGTTGTAAGCATGAATCACCTGATCCGATCTACCCTTTTTCTTATAAACAGTAGCAAGAAGATCATAAGCCCTATAAAACTTAGGCGATTCGGAAATAATTGAATTCAGGATATTTAGCGCCTGATTATAATCATCAGTTGCAGATAATAAGTTTGCTTTTAAAAACATCAAATCAAGATCCTCCTTATTTTGAGAAATAAGACTATCTACAATCGACAAAGCCTTTGCTTTCTCTACTCTTTCAGTTGCTGAGTTGACTTGTTGTAAGATTGAATTAAGGAGTATTTTCAGAATATATGCATCAATATAATTTGGATCTAAGGCAATTGCCCGGTTTAAATTCTTATCGGCTCTGAGGTAATGTTGACTTTGAATATTATCAGAGGCCAATTGTGTAAAATAGGGAGCAGTATTTGAAAATTTATCTTTTATTGTAATAAAATCAGATGCTTTACCTGGAAAAAACTCAGGAATATTGACAGCTCTCTTATCGAAAACCAGGTTTTCCAGCAAAATGGGAGGTGAATCATAACCATATTCATCAATATGGGTAAGGTATAAGCGTGTATATAAACTTCCTTCTTTCGATGAAAAAACCAACCAGTGCCCATTGGGAGACCAGGAATGCCAGGAGTTCATATTTTCCGTATTACAATTCATCAATCGTGCATTCGTTCCATCCGCTTTCATTATGTATAACTTGCTATCAGGCTGCAGCAGCATAAAATTCTCTGCCTGGCAAAATACAATCCATTTACCATTGGGGGAATATTTAGGGAAATAATTGCTCTTCCCGTTGAATGAAGCATCTTTCACAGGATGAGGTATCCCACCCATACCTTCGTTGAAATCAACTGAATAAAGATCAAACTTAAATTCTTTACTCCTGTCTTTAAATTCTTTTACATCGTTAATATTGAGCAAAGCAATACCATGTTTCCTGACTTTTTCATTTATATACATGTTTGTACGGGCAAACAATATTGTTTTATTATCAGGAGACCATACGGGGTTACTTTGAACATATTTCGGATCATTTGCACCCTGGAACTCACTAAAAGTTTTTAATTCAACATTGTAAATACCAATGATTCCTTTTATAGGGAAAAAGAGTTGTGAGTAGGCCAGATTATCATCTACAGCAGTGAAAACTGATAAATCTTTAACAGTAGAAAGAACATACTTTCCTGAAGGTGAGATCTGTGATAGGAGACCAAAAGTTGGGTCCCCTTCATCCTTTTTAAAATTGCCCCAGGAAATTATATCCTCTGGTTTAAGAGAACAGGTATCCTTTGCTCGTACAACAGCATATGAACCCTTATCATTACCATAATCAACATCCATTGCCAGCGTGGGCCCGTTCCCTGAAAAAGAATGGCAATTGGCACAAACAGGCATATTATCAAGCATTTTTCTGGGAGTTCCACCCCGGACACTTCCCATATACCACTCAATAGTGTGTACATTGCGTACCGCGTATGAAAATGGTAAAGTGACAGCCCTGAAAAAGATATCTGCACCAACTGAATCTTCTGATATTTTAAAAAATTGAATACATCCGGTTAAGTCCTTGTCCTTTCTATTAAAGCCAATGATTGTTATTTTTAGTTTCTCTGAAATATAATTTCTTTTTAATACTTCCCAGTCTAACGAATCAGGTTTCCACTCCTTCTTCTTCACAAATTCATCCATTAGCATATTCCCCAAAGTATCTGAAATACAGACAAACCAGCCAGAATTGACATTAGATGAATCAGTCCATTTGATGGTCGGCGCCTGAAAATCAATAGGGAATAAGGTATTATTTTTAGGGTAATTAATTGATAGTTGCCTTAATTCAACAGTATGATTTAAAAAATCGTGATAGACAGATTTTACT
>CAYMQP010000258.1:0-311 GCA_964392505.1 uncultured Bacteroidales bacterium | reverse complement strand
TGCATGATAAGCTGCAAATTGCCAATAATGAGAACGTTAACACTTTCAACAGGAGTATACGGTTTTTTCTCATCAGATTATATATCATGTTATTGTTTCATAAAAGAAAGAAAGGACTAATTTAATTAATTAGTCCTTTCAAGCCCACTTCACAATATTATTACCAACCGGGATATTGTGTTAGATTACCCTGGCTTGTATTAACCTCCGCTTCAGGAATAGGAAAAAAATCATTCTTGGGAGAGGTGAAAGTAACCGTTACCTCCTGATTTGCCAGATATGAACCGTTTATTCTTTCTTCTGCTATATTC
>CAYMQP010000257.1:0-5963 GCA_964392505.1 uncultured Bacteroidales bacterium | reverse complement strand
AATATTATTTCCGAATTCTTTTTCGATCTCATATAGCGCATCAACATTCCATGGATTCAGTACTAGAGGTTTCTCGCAAATGGCATTAGCTCCCGATCGTAAGGCAAAACGTATATGCGAATCGTGCAGGTAATTTGGAGAACAAATGCTGACATAATTAACCTGTGTGCCATTCCGGCGCAACTTATCGATATGCCGATCGAAACGCTCAAACTCGACAAAAAAATTGCTATCCGGAAAAAAACTGTCGATGATGCCAACACTATCGAATGGATCGAGTGATGCCAGTAAATTATTACCTGTTTCCTTTATAGCCCGGAGATGTCGGACGGCTATATAACCTCCAACTCCTATAATGGCGAAATTCATTTTCTGCGTAGTTTCCATATTTATTTATTAACGAGTGTAAAATTAATAATCTCACTTCGATCCCATGTTATTCTGTGAGGAAATGCTTAAATTCCTTGATAAGCAGACTTCGTTTGTTGAGGAACAATAGTTATTATTTATAAACTCAGGTATTTCACTTTTGCCGATAAGTTCTTGTATAAACCTTTTACATCAAAAAAGACACCTTTTTCATTAAGATGTTCGATAAAAAATCGTTCATCCATATTGGTGTAACTTTTATGCGAAACCGCCAGTATTATTGCATCATACTTTCCTGACACCTTATCGGTCATATTAATATTATACTCATGTTTAACTTCTTCGGCAGCAGCCAAGGGATCGACGACCTCAACATTTATTCCGAACGTTTTTAATTCAGCAACAACATCGGCGACCTTTGAATTACGAATATCACTGACATCTTCCTTAAAGGTAATTCCCATTACAAGTATTCTCGAATTAAGTATGTTTTTACCCGATTTGATTAAAGCCTTAACAAGCTCAGTGACAATAAAACGGCTCATACCATCGTTGACTGAACGCCCTGCCGTTATTACTTGTGGAAAATGGCCCAGCTCATTAGCTTTAAAAGTAAGGTAATATGGATCGACACCTATACAATGACCTCCCACTAAACCCGGATAAAAATTAAGAAAATTCCATTTGGTACCGGCCGCTTTCAATACATCGTATGTATTGATCTCCATTTTATGAAAAATGATTGATAATTCATTCATCAGGGCAATATTTAAGTCGCGTTGGGTATTTTCAATTACCTTGGCAGCCTCGGCAACTTTGATACTGGGAGCCTTGTGTACACCAGCCTTGATAATACTACCATAAACAGCCGCTATTTCATCAATCGATTCGTTATCACAACCCGAAGTAACTTTTACAACATTGATAAGTGAATGTAACTGATCGCCAGGATTAATACGTTCCGGTGAATAACCAACCTTGAAATCCTTAATATACTTTAAACCCGATTCATTCTCAATAATGGGAACACAAATTTCTTCTGTTGCTCCAGGGAAAACGGTTGACTCATAAACAACATAATCACCTTTTTTGATAATGCTTCCAACGGTTTTCGATGCGCCTTTCAGCGCAGTAAGATCGGGCAAGTTGTTTTTATCGATAGGTGTAGGAACTGCCACTATGTGAAAAACAGCTTTCCGCAAATCATTAATATCGGATGTGAATAATATATCGGTATTTTTAAATGCTCCACTATCCAGTTCCTTACTCGGATCGATTCCTTTACGCATTAATTCGACCCGGTGCGAATTAATATCGAAACCAATAACCGACATTGATTTGGCAAATTCGAGTGCAATTGGCAATCCTACATATCCAAGTCCGATAACTGATAACCTCTCCTGTTTATTAAATAGTAGATTAGAAATACTCATAATAGATTAAAGTTGCTATGAAAAAGCCGGAAATATGGTTCCGGCAGACAGTATAATTATATTGATGAATTAAATATTAAATTCCTTTTGCAGGCGTTCGGTAAAATCAAGTTTTTCCCATCCAAAAAACTCTACTTCGCGCGTTATGGTTTTCCCATTGATTGAATAAGTAATAGAACGCTTTTCAGGAGTACGGCCCATATGCCCATAAGCAGCAGTTGCTTTGAAAACCGGATTTTTCAAACCAAATCGCTTAACAATAACGCTCGGTCGCAAATCAAACAGTTGCTTGATTTTGTTTGCGATATCACTATCGGTCATTTTAACATGCGCAGTTCCGAAAGTATTTACAAAGAATCCAACAGGTTGTGCAACTCCAATGGCATAGGCTACCTGAACAAGTACTTCATCAGCAATTCCGGCTGCTACCATATTTTTAGCTATATGCCGTGCTGCATAAGCAGCGGAACGATCGACTTTCGAACTATCCTTACCCGAAAAAGCACCGCCACCGTGAGCTCCCTTACCACCATAAGTATCGACAATAATTTTTCTACCAGTCAATCCTGTATCGCCATGGGGCCCGCCAATCACAAACTTGCCTGTCGGATTAACATGCAATATGTAATCATCCTTGAATAATTTCTGTACGCGTTCCGGAAGCAAATTTTTAACACGAGGAATTAGTATATTGTGAACATCATTCTTTATTCTTTCCTGCATTTTTTTATCATTATCAAATTCATCATGTTGAGTCGAAACCACTATTGTGTGAATTCTCAAGGGAATATTATCATCGCTATACTCAACAGTAACCTGCGATTTTGAATCAGGACGCAGATAGGTCATCTCCCTACCTTCACGACGTATTTGAGCAAGAACTTTAAGCAGGGTATGTGAAACTTCAAGTGCAATTGGCATATAGTTGTCAGTTTCACGACAAGCATAGCCAAACATTAAACCCTGGTCACCAGCTCCCTGATCTTCTTCTTTCTGACGCTCCACTCCACGGTTAATATCAGGCGATTGTTCATGAATAGTTGAAATAACTCCGCACGAATCACCTTCAAACATATATTCCGAATCGATATACCCAATTTCTTTAATGACATCACGTGCTACTTTCTGAACATCGACATAAGCATGTGTTTTTACTTCACCGCTTAAAACAACAAGTCCCGTAGTAACCAATGTTTCACATGCCACCTTTGATTCAGGATCCTGCTTTAAAAATTCATCTAATAAGGCATCGCTAATCTGATCGGCAATTTTATCGGGATGCCCCTCCGATACCGATTCTGAAGTAAATAAATAACTCATAATAAACTCATTTTAATAAAAGATGTCAAATTTATTTCTTTTTTTGTTACTGGCAAAAATCAGGTGTTTTTAGTCAACTCCCTGAAAGCTTCTTCGAGAGTTTCTTCTTTCTTTTGGAGTGTTAGTAGCGAGAGCTGGTTTTCGGCAGCAAATTGGAAAAGTTCTTCACGCAAATCGGTTTCAGATTGACCTTCAATTAAAAATTCTTTTTCACTTATCATCTGAACTTGAGAAATCGACTTTATGCGTTGCAACATACTTTTATCTATCGTCGTGCTGAATTCAAGGTAAATGGTTTGTTTCCCTTTTTTCTTACTTTTTTTAATTGAGCTCGATGTACCATCAGCTACAATTTTACCTTCGTTGATAACAATTATCTTATCGCAAATAGCTTCAACTTCCTGTAAAATGTGAGTTGAAAGTAGTACTGTTTTTTCTTTTGCCAAATTGGAAATAAGATTCCGAATTTCAATAATCTGATTGGGATCGAGACCTGTCGTAGGCTCATCGAGTATTAAAACTTTGGGATTATGAATAATAGCTTGTGCAAGCCCGACACGTTGTCGGTAACCTTTAGACAGTTCTCCAATTTTTTTATGTTTTTCCCGTATCAAACCCGTTAGCCCAATTACTTCATCTACACGTTGTGTTCGATTTTTTAATTTACTGTAAAAACCATCAACATGTCGAAGGTACTCTTTGACATATAAATCGGGAGGAAGCGGATTATGTTCGGGCAGAAAGCCTATTATTTTTTTTACGGCAAGCATATCATTATCAATATTAATTCCAGCAATTTCAATATTTCCCTTATCCCGTGGAAGAATTCCGCAAATGCATTTCATAGTGGTTGATTTTCCCGATCCGTTTGGACCGAGAAATCCAGCAACCCCACCTTTTTTAACAGTAAAAGATACCTCATCAACAACTATTTGTTTTCCAAAGGATTTTGTAAGTAACTCAATTTTTAATGACATATAGTTTAAATCAGATAAAGACTTTTAAATTATCTCCTCCCAGCAGGCTACTAAAATTAAACTAACGGATCGAAAAAAAAAACTGTTCATATTCGAACATTCAGTGTAATTAAACCGGTCAGTCTTAATTTAGTGCTTTTATTATTTTATTTTTGTATTGTATTGGTTCATAATGTTTTATGTAATATGGCATACTATGTGTATAATAGCCATCAAAATCAAAACCATGAAAACCAAAATCAGGTTGAAAATGAAAACACAAATTGTAGCAACACTCGTTTTTATTTTGTTTGTTCTTTCCGGAACAATACGTGCAACAGAACCAAAAGGTTTTATAACAGCAAAAGAAGAGAGTTTAGGTATTAATGCTAATTATAGGGTCGAATCCTGGATGGTTGATCTTTCATCATGGGTTAGTACAACAAGTAAGGCGATTATAACAGAAAGTGAGGAGTCATTATCAATTGAGAATTGGATGTTAAGACCTGATAGGCAATTTTGGGGTAATGCTGCAACTGAAGGAACCATTCAACTTGAAAAATGGATGATCGATATCGAGCATTCGAATTGGAATGAGAGTCGAGTAGAACCCGATCTTCAACTCGAAAGCTGGATGTACGATTTATCATCATGGGCAACAAGTTAGGCGCGTAAGTGAAAATTTCCTTAAGGCTGCAACAATAATGCAGCCTTTTTTATTGTTATACTGGTTATATTGAATAGACTCCTTCAAAATTGATACCTCTTGAAACTATTGTATCTTTATAAGTGGTACGAATACATATTTTTATTAACTCATTAAATATAGCGGATTATGAAAACAACTATATTACCAATCGTTACTATTTTTTTATTCCTTACGATTAATAGTATTGCTCAGGAACCAAATCCTATTGAAACTATCGAAAAAATTAAAATATCCAGTAATATATTACTGGAAATTGAACGTTCAGAAAAATATACTCTCGATATTAAATCTCCCGATCTGGATATAAGTTGCCTGATAAATACAATTGAAGATGGTGTTCTTACCTTAAAAAAAACCAGTAGTTTTGATTGTATCGGGAAAGTTACAGCAAAATTATGTTGCCCTTTTATTAAGGAAATCGAGATCATGGGAAATGCAGAAGTATCGACTTTTAATGTATTGAAAACCGATACATTGAAAATTGTACAACGAAATGGCGGAATAGCTTATCTGGATTTAGATGTCGATTATCTTGAAGTACAGTTAGCCGAAGGTAGTATTCTTAGTGCCAGTGGATATGCGAACACTCAAGTAGTTGATGTTAGTACAAGTGCTACATTTTCGGCGTTTGAGCTTGAAGGCATCAATGTAGATATTGAAACTTCATTTGGAGGTAAAGGTAAAGTATGCGCAACTGATAAACTTAAAGCCCTTGCAAAAATAGGAGGATACATAAGTTATAAATGTGACCCCGTTACAGTAGAGAGCGAGAAAAAAGGAAACGGTACAATAGAAAAAATGTCGGATTAGATAATTACTTCTCCAGCTGTTTAGCTAAAATTTCAGCTATTAATAAATCTTTCTGATAGGTAATTTTAATATTTTCCTCGTTACCCTCTGTTAAATATATTTTATATCCGGCCTTTTCTATAACACTAGCATCATCGGTAAAAGTTTCTTCATACGGCAAATCATAAGCATCGATTAGGATTTCCGAACTAAAGACTTGAGGGGTCTGAATTAAACGAAACATGGAACGCTCCTCTGCTACGGAATCTTCGCCATCAACCCGGCGTATTGATTCCGAAATGGGAATAGCCGGTACAGCTGTACCATTTTTTTCGGCTAGATCATAACACCTTGCAACAGTATCGATACTCACCAAAGGTCTTACAC
>CAYMQP010000256.1:0-5969 GCA_964392505.1 uncultured Bacteroidales bacterium | reverse complement strand
CTCCATGGCTTCCTTGGCCTTATCGGTTAAAAGGTAATAATTAATAAGTTCGCGCAATACCATCTCATTTGAAGGATATAATTTAAAACCCCGCTCAAGCGCCTTTAAACCACTGGCAGTATCGCCCACTTCCATATATTTAATTTTCAAGTATACATATAATTCCGGTTCAGGATAATTATACTTAGCCGCTTTTTCGAAATATTCAATGGCTTCCTCATCCATGTCGGCCCGAAATGCGGCCATACCGGTATAAAACAATAAGGTTGTATCGACAACACCTTCCATCACTGGTTTTTCGTTAATAATATCAATTGATGAAAAAGCTTTAAAAGAACCGGCAAAATCAGGTTTGTAATACTCTTCAATACCCAGTCGTTCAAAATGTTGTTTCAATTGATTGTAATCTTCCTTAATTTTCTTGTTAAGTTTTCCTTCAACATCCAATTCCTGTGCTTTTTCAAGCGATCGTAAGGCTTCCGGTAGCGGATTTTCATAAAGTACTTCCAGTTCCTCAAAATCATCAACGACCCCATTCTTCATGATAATTTTTATCTTATCATAAATCAATTCTTCAATTTGGTTGCCTTCTTCATCCTGATATGTTTTTTTCTCATTAGGATTAGGATAAATCAGGTTTACATGGATCTGTTGTGTTCCGGGTTGTAAAAATTCACGGTTTAGATTAAAAATATCCATCATTAACTCAGCCCGGGAAAGCCAAAATTTGGGATTAATATTTTTCTTTTCGTTGGTAAGCCCCTCCTCACTTTTCTTTAACTTGTTCTTATAAATTGAAAAGTTAGACTCAGGCGTCCCTGTAGCCGCTTCGGTTTGAGCTTTAATTCCTACAAGCGGAAGAAATAAGAAAAGAATAAGGAAATACGATAACTTCTTCATATTACTATTATTTAATAATTCATTTATACAGAATTATATTAATTATTACTACTGTCCATACCATCTGGCATGGCAAATTTAATAAATCCATAATTATAACGAAGGTAATATCAATTTAATATGGTGGTTATACTTCATTTTCCGGTGTTCCGGGAAGTTTTGTTTCATTTCCCTCTTCATCCTCTTCACTTTCTCCATTATTCCTTATAACACTGGTCACAGCGGCTATTGAATCATTTTCACGCAGGTTGATAAGTTTAACCCCTTGTGTAGCCCTGCCGGCAATACGTATTGTTTCAACCGAAAGCCGAATGGTAATTCCCGAACGGTTGATAATCATCAGATCATCCTGATCTATAACCGATTTGATACTTATAAGTGCACCTGTTTTCTCAGTTATATTTATTGTCTTTACTCCTTTTCCTCCACGATTTGTAATTCTGTAATCCTCAAGATATGTGCGTTTTCCAAAGCCCCTTTCCGAAACAACCAGCAGGGTTGTATCTTCCTTTTCCGGATCGGCTATAACCATACCCACTACAGCGTCGTTTGCAT
The DNA here is from genome assembly GCA_964392505.1 of uncultured Bacteroidales bacterium. Classification (GTDB taxonomy): domain Bacteria; phylum Bacteroidota; class Bacteroidia; order Bacteroidales; family UBA10428; genus UBA10428. Next base: position 4,514 of record CAYMQP010000256.1, on the reverse strand, counting down.
CCTGTAATTTAATACCTCTTACGCCAGTGGCATTGCGTCCCATATCGCGCACAGTACTTTCGGGAAAACGGATGGCTTTACCGGAACGTACTGCAAGAATCAGGTGTTTTTTACCATCAGTAAGCTTAGCCTGTATCAGATTATCGCCCTCCCTCACTCCTATAGCTATTATACCATTCTGTCTTGGCCGACTATAAGCTTCAAGGGCGGTTTTTTTGATAACGCCCAATTTGGTTGCTATAACAATATATTTATCTTTAAGATACTCACAATCAGATAAATCTTTCACGTTAATGAAAGCTCTAACATTATCATCAGATTCAATATTTATCAAATTCTGAATAGCTCTTCCTTTTGAAGTCTTTGTTCCTTCAGGTATCTGATATACCTTGAGCCAGAAGCACTTACCCTTTTCAGTAAAAAATAGCATTGTGTTATGCATAGTAGCATGGAACATATGCTCCAGAAAATCTTCCTCGCGGGTATCGCTGCCACGAACACCAATACCACCACGGTGTTGTGTACGAAATTCGGTAAGCGGAGTACGTTTGATATAACCCAGATGCGATATAGTTATAATCATATCATCGTCAGCATAGAAGTCTTCGGGATTAAATTCCTCAGCATTGGGTACAATCTCTGTACGACGAGTATCGCCGTATTTCTCCTTAACCTCTAACACTTCATCCTTGATGATCTTCATCCTCAACTCCTGGCTGTCCAATACTTCCTTCAACCAGGAAATATGCTTCATCAGATCGGTGTATTCCTGTTTCAGTTTTTCAATTTCCAGCCCTGTAAGCCTTTGCAGGCGCATATCAAGAATTGCTTTTGCCTGAATTTCGGTAAGCTGGAACTTTTCCATTAATCCATCACGTGCTTCATCGGGAGTTTTTGACGCTCGTATCAGCTGTATTACGGCATCGATATTGTCCACGGCTATGATCAGTCCCTCCAGAATGTGTGCTTTTTTTTCAGACTGTTCTAAATCATACTCAGTACGTCGTACAACCACTTCGTGCCGGTGATCAACAAAATATTTAATAAGCAGTTTTAAATCAAGAATACGCGGTCGGCCTTTTACCAAGGCAATATTATTAACATTAAAACTGGTTTGTAGCTGCGAAAGCTTAAATAATTTGTTTAATACAACACCCGATTGTGCTTCTTTCTTAAGTATTATAACAACCCGTAATCCGTTACGATCCGATTCATCGTTGATATAAGAAATCCCCTCAATTTTTTTATCGTCGATCATTTCAGCAATCTTGCGGATCATTTCCGCCTTATTCACCTGATAAGGAATTTCTTTAACTATAATGCATTCTCTGCCCGAAGGTGTAATCTCTATTTCGGTCTTTGCCCGTAACACAATACGTCCCCTGCCTGTTTCATAAGCTTCCTTTACACCATTATACCCATATATGATTCCGCCGGTTGGGAAATCCGGACCCTTTACATGTTGCATAAGCTCTTCGAGCGTAATCTCATTATTATCGATATAGGTTATAATGGCATTGCATACCTCGCCCAGATTATGAGGTGCCATATTGGTGGCCATACCAACGGCTATGCCCGAAGCACCGTTTACCAGTAAGCTGGGAATCCGTGTGGGTAATACAGTGGGTTCTTCAAGTGTATCATCAAAATTCAACTGAAAATCAACCGTATTTTTATCAATATCGGCCAGGGTTTCTTCGGCAATACGCTGTAACCTTGCCTCGGTATAACGCATTGCGGCTGGGCTGTCGCCATCCATTGAACCAAAATTACCCTGTCCGTCTACCAGCGGGTAACGAAGCGACCAGTCCTGAGCCATACGCACCATAGCATCATATACCGAACCATCGCCATGCGGGTGATATTTACCCAGCACCTCTCCTACTATTCTGGCCGATTTTTTAAAGGGTCTGTTCGATAATACACCCAACTCCGACATACCATATAATACCCGTCTATGTACGGGCTTTAATCCGTCTCTTACATCGGGTAACGCTCTCGAAACAATAACCGACATCGAATAATCGATGTAGGCCGATTTCATCTCCTCCTCAATATTAATTTTTAATATTTTTTCTCCCTCAGCCATTGAATGAAATTAACTGTTTAATTTGTGGAAAAATAATGTTAAATTTATTAGAAAATGAGCATGCTAAAGTAGATATTTATGGCGGGAAAACGACAAAAAAAATGGGTGTAATTATCAACAAAACCTGTTTATAAAACGTTGTTAATTATTACTATATTTGTCACACCCCAGGCGCTATAAAATCAGATAGAAGAACGGAAAATATCACAGCTATGGATGCTAAGTTTTCACAACGGATTAAAGATGTGCTTTCGTATAGCAAGGAAGAAGCTATAAGGCTTGGAAATACTGAGATTGGGCCCGAACACCTATTCCTTGGAATCCTGCGGGAAGGTGAAGGTATTGCTATTGATGTTTTGGTTACACTCGGAGCCAATCTTTATGAATTGAGGAAAGAGGTTGAAAACTCACTGAATCCGTCGGGACCGATAAAAGTTACGCGGGCCGATAATATTCCGCTTTTAAAATCTTCTGAACGCATTCTGAAGCTGGTTTATCTTGAAGCAAAATCGCTGAATAAAACCACCATCGACACAGGTCACCTTTTGCTGGCTATTCTGAAAGAAGAAACCGGCAATGTCGGTAAAGTGCTTGAAGCCCATTCAATCGCTTACGATAATGTAAGGCATGAGCTCGAAAAAGAAAATCAGGAGTCGGTTGAACGCACCGATCCACGAGCAGAGTTTCCTGGCGATGAAGACGAACCGGGCAGCACCTTTGGCCCTTCAAAGGGTAGTTCTCCTGAATCCGGTGCCAAATCGGGTTCCGAGACACCGGTACTCGATAATTTCGGAATCGATCTTACCAAAGCAGCCGAAGAAGATCGTCTTGATCCCATTATTGGCCGTGAGAAAGAAATTGAACGTCTGGCTCAGATTCTCAGCCGCCGGAAGAAAAATAATCCAATACTTATCGGTGAACCCGGTGTTGGCAAATCGGCTATAGCCGAGGGACTTGCCATGCGCATTGTGAAACGTAAGGTTAGTCGTGTACTTTTTGGAAAAAGGGTTGTAACACTCGACTTAGCATCGATAGTGGCAGGTACTAAATACCGCGGACAGTTCGAAGAGCGTATGAAAGCCATTCTTAATGAGCTGCAAAAAACTGCTGATGTAATCCTCTTCATCGACGAAATCCACACTATTGTGGGAGCCGGTGGTGCCACTGGCTCACTTGATGCAGCCAATATGTTAAAACCAGCCCTGGCACGTGGCGACATACAATGTATTGGTGCAACCACACTTGATGAATACCGTCAGCATATTGAAAAAGACGGTGCCCTGGAGCGCAGGTTCCAGAAAGTTATGATAGAACCGACCACTGAAGAAGAAACAGTGGAAATTCTCAACAATATTAAAGAGCGTTACGAAGACCATCATAATGTTATTTATACAAATGAAGCTGTAAAAGCTTGTGTACATCTTACCAACAGGTACATTACCGACAGACATTTACCCGATAAGGCTATCGATGCTCTTGATGAATCGGGCTCTCGGGTGCACATTTCCAATATCATTGTACCCAACAGCATTCTGAACCTTGAAAAAAAGGTTGAAGATACAAAGAAGGAGAAAATAAAGGCCGTAAAAAATCAGAACTTTGAAAAAGCCGCTAGTTTTCGTGATAAGGAAAAAGAATATATCGAGTTACTTGAAGAGGAAAAAATCAGGTGGGAAAAAGAATTAGCCCGCAACCGCGAAGTTGTCGACGAAGAAAAAGTAGCCGAAGTTGTTGCCATGATGACAGGTATTCCAGTGCAACGAATTGCACAAGCCGAAGGCATCAGGCTCTTGAATATGCATAAAGAGATTAGTGGATCGGTTATTGGTCAGAGCGAGGCCATTGAAAAAGTAGTGAAATCGATACAACGTAACCGTGCCGGATTAAAGGATCCAAACAAACCCATAGGTACTTTCATTTTTCTCGGTCCCACAGGAGTTGGCAAAACACAGCTTGCTAAAGTACTGGCACAATATCTTTTTGATAGTGCCGAAAACTTGATACGGATCGATATGAGCGAATACATGGAAAAATTCTCGGTTTCACGTCTTGTGGGTGCTCCTCCCGGATATGTAGGGTATGAAGAAGGTGGACAACTCACCGAAAAAGTCAGACGGAAACCCTATTGTGTTGTGTTACTCGACGAAATAGAGAAAGCACATCCCGATGTATTCCATATTCTGCTGCAAGTATTGGACGAAGGACAGCTTACGGATAGTCTGGGAAGAAGAGTCGACTTTCGGAACACTATAGTAATTATGACATCGAATATTGGTACCCGGCAAATCAAAGATTTTGGACAGGGAGTTGGTTTTAGTACTACAGCAAAAAAATCGCAGGCCAGTGAGTATACTAAAAGCGTAATACAAAATGCACTTAAGAAGGCATTTGCCCCTGAATTCCTTAACCGTATCGACGATGTAGT
>CAYMQP010000255.1:0-6037 GCA_964392505.1 uncultured Bacteroidales bacterium | reverse complement strand
TCGATACACTGTGGTATGTTTTAACAAGATATCCAAAACCACAAGAGCGTTCATCTTTAATTCAGTTGAATCATTGCTATGTAGTTCCCGGTGGAAGATTCAGGGAAGTATATTATTGGGATAGTTACTTTACCATGTTAGGACTTGTAGAGAATGGTCATATACATTTGATAAAAAGTATGGTCGATAATTTTAGCGATCTTATAGCAACGTATGGGCACATACCCAACGGCAACCGTACTTATTACCTAAGTCGTTCACAACCACCGTTTTTTGCTTCGATGGTGGAATTGCTAGCTTCGGTTAATGATTCAATACACCTGTCTGATTATCTTACGTCATTGGTAGCAGAATATCAATTCTGGATGAAAGGAAAAGAACAATTAAATGTCGACAATCCAGCCCTTTACCGAACAGTGTGGCTCGATGACAGTACAATCCTGAACCGATACTGGGATAATCTTTGTCTTCCCCGACCCGAATCGTATCATGAAGATGTATCATTATTTCGAGTGTCCGGTCGCGATTCCTCCATTTTCAGAGATATCAGGGCAGCTGCCGAATCGGGTTGGGATTTTAGTAGTCGATGGTTCGAAGATGAAACTTCGCCGGAAACCATAGTTACTACTCAAATAATACCCGTCGATTTGAACTGTTTATTATATAACCTGGAAAAAATAATTACCAAAGCTTATTTGGAATCAGGCGATTCGTTGCGGGCAAAAAAATATATCGAATTCGCAAACCAAAGAGCCCGGGCGATTAATCGAATATTATGGAATAATCAGGACAGGTTTTACCACGATTATAGTTATAAAAATAAGGAACACACCAGTATATTTTCTCTTGCAGCTATGTATCCTTTGTTTTTCCAAATTGCTGATAGTATAAAAGCGGTGAATATTAAATGTAAAATAGAAAACAACTTCCTTCATGAGTACGGAGTTGTAACAACCCTTACCCAACCGTCAACAAAACAACAATGGGACTACCCCAATGGCTGGGCACCACTGCAATGGATCAGTTATCAGGGACTCGAAAATTACGCCTACCATAATCTGGCTAGCGAAATAGCCATTCGGTGGATGAACATTAACGAGCAGTTTTTTTATGGTGTTGGCGATAGTGTCCAGCAAGGTAAAATGCTTGAAAAATATGATGTGGTTAATGGCATTGAAGGCAGGGGCGGAGAGTATCCTTTGCAGGATGGCTTTGGTTGGACTAATGGTGTGTACCTTAAATTCTATTCCCTGCAAACTAGATAAAATTGCGCTTTTTCATATCAATTTTATAGGTAAATAAAACCAAATTACCGGTAAAACATTTCTGTATCCCTAGTACCTGGCTTATTTTACAGTTTACCGATCAATTTGAGTGGTTGGCTGAATTTTACTTTCCGGTTTGAAATTTGTGTAACTATTTTGCTGTGAATTTGTCTCATTAATATAAATAAAAACCAGAATCGTTAGCATTAGTGACATGAAAACAGCAATCATTTTAGTTATTTTTTTAATTGTAACGCAATCTGTATTTGCAAACCAGATAACCTTAAGCGGTTATCTGAAGGATGAATCAAACGGCGAGGCTCTTATTGGCGCGACTATATACGTTAGTGAGCTTCAGACCGGAGTCGTGTCAAATCCTTATGGATTTTATTCTATTTCGATGCCCAGAGGTACCTATACTATCACGTATTCATACATCGGATATAGGCCTCAGACACGTAATATTAATTTAAAAGAAGACTCGCAAGTATCCATTATGCTTGCTGAGGATACCGAACTCATCGATGAAGTGGTTGTTACCGGTGAAAAGAAAAACCGGAATGTAGAGAGTATCGATATCAGCAAGGAAAAAATGCCAGTAACTATGGTCAGGAAACTGCCGGCTTTTATGGGTGAAGTCGATATAATTAAAACTTTACAGCTTTTACCCGGCATTCAAAGCGGGGGTGAAGGCAGTTCGGGTTTATATGTGCGAGGTGGAGGCCCCGATGAAAATCTGCTGCTTCTTGATGAAGCACCGGTTTACAGCGCTTCCCATCTTATGGGATTCTTTTCCGTTTTTAACTCCGATGCTATTAAGGATATCGAAATTTATAAAGGTGGTATCCCAGCAACTTATGGAGGAAAAGCATCGTCGGTAATCGATGTTCGTATGAAAGACGGGAACTCGCAACAATTGCAGATTAACGGCGGGATAAGTAACATTTCGAGCCGGTTAACCATTCAGGGCCCGATAATTAGGGATAAATGGAGTTTTATACTTTCGGGACGTAGAACCTATGCTGATGTTATAGGCAGGCTAGCAGGTGTTGAACAGTTGCAAGAAAACGATCTATATTTTTACGATCTTAATGGAAAAACTAATATTCAGTTCAGCTCGAAAGATAGACTTTATATTTCGGCTTACACAGGCGACGATTATTTTAGCTTGGGAGAATCATTATATGTACGCTGGGGAAATATTACCACTACAGCACGCTGGAATCATGTATTCGGAGAAAAATTGTTTTCCAATACCTCAGTAATATATTCGAAGTATAACTATAATATTGGAGTTCCAGGCGATAATGCCGATCAGTTCGACTGGTCATCGGCCATTGAAGATTACAATATGAAGGTCGATTTTACCTGGTACCTGAATCCGCAAAACAATATTTCGTACGGCGTTAATAGTATTTATCATCATTTTCAGCCGGGTATTATCGATGTTAAAGAAGATTCTTACTACCACGATCTTAGGCTTACCCAGTATAATGCACTCGATAACGCTATATATCTGGCCAATGAACATAAAATAGGTAGCAGGCTTACCTTACAATATGGCATACGGTATTCTGTTTTTCAACAAATCGGTGAAGGAAAGGTAAGAGAATATCTCGATCCGGAAAAACCTCAGACCGATGAAATAGTCGATATCAAAGAGTACGGTCCATGGGAATTCATTGGGAAGTCGTACTCCAATTTCGAACCCCGGCTATCAGCAAAATATACTCTGGGTTTGACTAGTTCGATAAAGGCTTCCTATAACCGAATGATACAAAACCTTCACCTGATTTCGAATACCAATTCACCAACGCCTTTCGATATCTGGCTACCCAGTAACAAATATATTAAGCCGTTGCTGATCGATCAGTACGTGATCGGATATTTCAGAAATTTCAGTAACGATGCCATCGAAACCTCCATTGAATTTTATTATAAAGATATGCAGCATGTTATTGATTACATCGATGGAGCTGAGCTTTTTTTGAATGAAAATATTGAAACCGAATTGCTCGAAGGAGATGGTTATTCCTACGGAATGGAAATTCTGTTAAAGAAGCAGCAGGGTAAATTCACCGGATGGATTGGGTATACGCTATCCAGAACCATGCGCCGGATACCCGGAATTAACAATGGAGAAGCCTATCCTTCGAGTTACGACCGCACACACGATCTGTCGGTTGTATTAAACTACGAATTCAGCGATTGCTGGAACCTTTCGGGTAGCTGGGTATTTGCTACAGGAAATCCGGTTTCGTATCCGGTTGCCAAGTATGCAGTTCAGGGAAACACCGTATATTACTATACCGAACGAAACAGCTATAGAATACCGGAGTATCACCGGATGGATTTATCGCTGACTTACAATTTTAAAAAGAACAAGGTAAGGCGGTACGATCAATCGTTGAACTTGTCGGTATATAATGTATATGCCCGCCGAAATGCCTATTCGGTGGCTTTTAGAGAGAATGAAGCCAATCCGAACGTTTCGGAAGCCGTCCGGCTCTCCATTATAGGAACTATAATTCCTGCACTGACTTATAATTTCACATTTTAACATAAAAAAATCAATCATGAAAAAATATATAATTCCGTTGTTTGTTGCCCTAATCCTTGTAGCATGTGAGGATGTTATCAATGTTGAGCTGAACGAAGCAGATACTGATTTATATGCCATAGAAGCTAAAATTACTACAACTACTCAGCCTTTCGTTTTTCTGACAAGAGGTATGCCGGTTACTGTCGACGAAGATTACCAGGGAATCAGCAACGCAATGGTTACCCTTACCGATGATGCATCTCCTGCTAATACTGTTGTGTTAACTGAGGGACCAGACAGGCCGGGATATTATACTGTACCTTCGGGGGAAAGCTACCGGGGAGTTGCAGGAAGAGAATATACCTTACGTATCGAAACGGAAGAGGGTGTAATGCTTACTGCTTCCGATATACTTTCGCCAGTAGCAAAAATCGATTCGATCATTATCAGGCCCTCAATTCGAGGTGAAGGGCATTTTCTGGCAATCTACACATATGGTATCGAAACTCCAGGATCGGGCGATTATTATAAATGGGATATTTTTATTAACGATACATTACTCGGTGATGCCAATGTTTTAGCATTTGCCACCGATGAGTTTGTTGATGGAAATTATGTGAACGGACTTGAAATCTTTACCGATTTTCATAATCCGCATGCACCGGAAGAACGCAGACTTTGTTATCTCGATACGATTTACGTACAGCAAAACAGTATTTCTGCCTTTGCCTATAATTATTACTCGCAGCTATTCAGCCAGAGTATGAACGGCGGTTTATTTAGCGTGCCACCGGCCAATATTCAGAGTAATTTTATCAGCAGCGATGGCAAAGAGGTATTGGGTTTGTTTACCGCGCATGATGTTTCGACTTCGAATAGTGTGATTATAGACGATGCAATTGAAAATCAACTAGTTGAATGAAATATATTATAAAAGAAACAGTTATGGATAAAAACATGAAAGAAAAACCTCCATTCTGGTTTCTAGTGGCACCGATTATGGTAGTTGTATTTATTTATCTGGTTTTATTATTATCAGGAAAAATCGTAAGCTGGATCGGCTTACAGGAACAACTTGGAATTCCTATACTGGTTAGGTATTTAATGGGAATTCCGTTGATTCTCACAGGCTCTGTATTTTTTATATGGGGTTTTTCGCATTTAAAACCAACAGCAGCTATAGGATATGCCAGAAAATTACGGATTAAAGGGGCCTATAGTATAATTCGTAATCCAATGTATTTTGGCGTAAATGCAGCCTTCTGGGGAACCGGATTTTTATTCAATGATGTTTCGGTTCTAATTGGAGCCTCGATCTGGACCTTACTAAACTATTTAAGTGTTATACTCTGGGAAGAGAAACAGATGTATAGAAAATTTGGCGAGGAATATACAACATATAAAAAGAATGTACCGCGATTTATTCCTCTCAAATGGATAAGAAAAAAATAATACAGATCCTTTTAATTATCTGAATTTTCGATATCTCAGTTACCGAATCAGGTTCTTATTTTCAGTTGATTTATAAGCTGATAATTAACTGGTTATATTTTTATATGATTTAATTATTTGTCAAAATACTATCAACGTATCAATAACATTTTTTGTGTACTGATAAAATCGTTAACTTCTAAAGTATAATAATATACGCCATAGGGGAGATCCCGAGCATTAAAATTAATAGTATATATATCGCTTTTCTGATAATGATTTACCAGTTCACGAATTTCTCTGCCATATATATCATATATTTTCAGATTAACTAAACCCGGTTTTGAAATGGTGTATGATATTTTAGTAACCGAGCTGAATGGATTAGGGAAGTTTTGTTCAAGAATATATTCTTTAGTCTGATGTGTATGTATAACTGAGGGTGTTAACACTGTATCAATACAAACACTATCAATCCAAAGTTCCTGACCGGCAATCAGTAATGAATTAATTGTTCCATATAATTTCACTTTTCCTATAATTCCCCATCCACAATCGTCAGGGCCTATGGTATCGACAGCACATAATACATCAGGAGCAACATCGGGAGGTACTAACGAGAAACTATTAACCACATGAATTGGACCTGCATTAACCTGTAAATTTTCATCACCTCCCAAATCCCAGAAGATAAACGATACAGCTTTGGTATTGATGGGTGAAAAATCGAAAATCAGTGACACATTATTAAAACGTATGGTATTTCCGGCACCAAATCCGCAAGACGAGGAATCAACAT
>CAYMQP010000254.1:0-6040 GCA_964392505.1 uncultured Bacteroidales bacterium | reverse complement strand
GATTACCGGAGCGCATGCATCTGAAGGTTATCGAACCCCTGCACCTTTTGTTTAAAGATGAAGTGCGCAAGGTGGGGAAAGCTTTAGGAATCGACAATATGATTATTGGAAGACATCCTTTTCCCGGTCCTGGTTTGGCAATAAGAATACTGGGAGAAGTCACGTCTGAAAAGGTTAACTTATTGCAAGAGGTCGATGATATTTATATCGAAGGTCTTAAAGAATATGGATTATACGATCAGGTTTGGCAGGCAGCAGCCATTCTGCTTCCGGTACATTCGGTAGGTGTAATGGGCGATGAGCGTACTTACGAAAATGTGATTACATTGCGCGCTGTAACTTCTACCGATGGAATGACAGCCGACTGGTCGAGATTACCCTATGATTTCTTAGCTGATATCTCAAATAAAATTATTAATAAAGTAAAAGGAGTAAACAGGGTCGTGTACGATATCAGTTCAAAGCCTCCGGCAACAATTGAGTGGGAATAATGAATTTATTTTTATGATAATTGATTTAATAAAAAGAAGTAATAATTTTCCAGCTATCTTCCTGATCTAAGTCATCATATACAGAATAACAGAAATTAATAAATAGAATTCATGAAGCTTATAAGAAAGATACCAAGGATTGCACTTATTTTAAGTTACATTTTCTTACTAGGTTCAATAACAATCAGCGTAAAAAGTCAGATTACCCGTGAGTCGATGAAGTATGGACAGTTTCTTCACTTTTTAGAGAGATACTATGTAGACTCTGTCGATACTGAAAAACTGGTCGAAGATGCTATAAAGTATGAGTTAAAACAACTTGATCCGCATTCCACTTACATTTCAGCTAATGATGTTCAGAAGATGAACGAATCGTTGCAGGGTAATTTTGAAGGAATAGGTATTTCTTTTAATATTCTGAACGATACACTTTATGTTATTAATCCTGTGGCAAACGGGCCTTCGGAAAAGGTTGGTATAATGGCCGGCGATCGTATTATAGAAGTCGATGGTAAAAATATTGCCAGCATTGGGCTTACTAATGACGATGTATTTGCATTATTGCGTGGTCCGAAAGGTACCAAAGTAACGGTTACAGTAATGCGTCGGTCGTTAGAAAAATTGCTGTATTTCACCATTATACGCGATAAAATACCCATTACCAGTATCGATGCGGCTTATATTATAACTGAAGGTGTGGGCTATATTAAACTTAACCGTTTTTCACTCACCACAATGGATGAATTTATATCGGCCGGAACTGAACTTAAAAATAAAGGGGCGAATGATTTAATTCTTGATCTTACAGGGAATACAGGAGGTTATCTTGATATGGCGGTGGCGTTGGCCGATCAGTTTCTTGACGACGAAAAACTAATTGTATATACCGAAGGCTTGCACAGCGAGCGAAGGGAATACTTTGCTGAAAGTACCGGATTATTTGAAGAGGGAAGAATTCTGATCCTGATCGATGAAGAAACGGCATCGGCAAGTGAAATTGTATCGGGGGCCATCCAGGATTGGGATCTCGGCATTATAATAGGCCGACGGTCGTTTGGTAAAGGGCTGGTACAACGACAACTTGAGTTGCCCGACGGTTCTATGATACGACTTACCTCAGCGAAATATTATACGCCGAGTGGTCGGTTAATCCAAAAACCTTACGATAATGGAATTGAAGAATATCAGAATGAAATATACAACCGCTTTCAGCATGGTGAACTTCTTTACAGTGATAGTATTTCCTTTCCCGATTCTCTTCAATATGAAACGTTGCTTAATAAAAGGATCGTTTTTGGTGGCGGAGGCATCATGCCCGATATTTTTATTCCAATCGATACCACAATGTATTCCGATTATGATCGTGAAATAATTCGAAAAGGAATACTAAACAAGTTTGTTCTTCAATATGTCGATAAGAATCGCAGAAAATTTAAGAGTAACTATAAGGATATAACTCAGTTTATCGAAGGTTATGAGGCTACCGACGATTTATTGCAACAGCTCGATGCCTATGCTATTGAGATTGGACTGCGGACTGAACCTGATACGCTAATACATGCCCGAAGCGAACTTGCTTTACTTTTTAAAGCTTATGTTGCAAGAGACCTGTTTTCAATAAGGGAGTTTTATGAAATTCTGAATCAGAATGACAGGAATGTTCAAAAAGCCGTTGAAGTATTAAACAACTGGGATCTTTATTCAGAAAAAGTATTGTATTAATGCTAATTACAGGGAGTCTTGCTGAATATATATCTGAATTTCTTAGCTGGTTTTTTAAAAGTTATATTGAAATTATTGCTACGTTAACAGGATTAATATACCTGGTATATTCGGTCGAGGGAAAAATTCAATTATGGCTTTTTGGTTTTATAACATCAACGCTATATGTTTATGTTTTTTACACCTCGGGCATTTATGCCGATATGGCTATTAATGTTTATTATGTTATTATAAGTGTCTATGGCTGGTATCACTGGAAGTTTCCCGGGAAGAAAGCAAAAAAGGATTTGCCAGTTTCGAAAGTTATGCTTAAAACGGCCTTAATACTGCTTGCTATTACACTGGTATTGTTTCTAATTATTGCTAAATTGCTGGTAAACTTTACCGATAGTGAAATAGCATGGTACGATGCGTTCACTACAGCTTTCAGTATTACGGCTACCTGGATGCTGGCGCGAAAAATACTGGAACATTGGCTGGTATGGATCATGGTTGATTTACTATCGGCGATACTTTATATTTATAAAGGATTGTATCCGACCGTAATACTATTTATAATATACACGATACTGGCATTTGTAGGTTACGCTCAATGGCTCAGGTTATGGAAAAAACAGTCAAAAGCCCGGTACGAATAATACTTACAGGGCCCGAATCAACAGGAAAAACTATGCTATGTGTTCACTTGACCACATTGTATAAAGGTGAGTATATTCCTGAGTATGCCCGGGATTATATCTTAAGTTTAAATCGTCGGTATACTTATGACGATGTGATACACATCGCTAAAAAACAATGTGAATTAATGAAAGAATACTTAGCTCATTCATGTAACTACATTTTTGTTGATACGTATTTAATTATAACAAAAGTATGGTTGAGCAGGGTATTCCGGAAAATCCCCGAATGGATCGACATGGAGATTGCAGATACGAAGGATGCCTTATATTTACTCTGTAAACCAGATATTCCATGGGAACCTGATGCAGTAAGAGAAAATGGTGGAGAAATGCGGAATATACTTTGCAATGAATAACAATTTGCGCTCAAAACGGCCGGTCTGCAATTTGCCTGTGTTGAAGGCAGCGGAATGGAAAGAGTAAATTGCGCTATTAACATGATAAAGAATTATTTATAGCCCATGTGTCCAGATTCAAGAGCAAAGTTTGAAATGGTGGCCAAAACCTTTCATGGCCTCGAAGATGTGTTGGCTAAGGAAATAAGGTCGATAGGTGGGGAAGATATTGAAATTTTAAATCGTGCTGTGCGATTTAAAGGTAACAAAGCTACATTATATAAAATGAATCTATACCTGCACACCGCCTTACGCATATTGCTTCCAGTTATTCAAACCGAAATAAAAAACCAGATCGATTTATATAACAAAGTCAGGGAATATGAGTGGGAGAAACATTTACAGCCGGGTATGACGTTAGCAGTGGATAGCTTTCTGAATAATTCGGTTTTTAGTAATTCACACTTTATATCACTCCGGACAAAAGATGCCATAGTCGATCGTTTACGCGATAAGTTTAACCGACGTCCGAGTATTAATAAAACCAATCCCGATCTTTTTATTAATGTTCATCTGGCCGCAAATAAGCTTATAGTTTCGCTGGATACTTCAGGACAGTCCTTGCACAAAAGGGGATATCGAAGCGGCAATTTTGAAGCTCCAATTAACGAAGTGCTGGCTGCGGGACTTATTATGCTATCGGGCTGGAAAGGCGACAGGAATTTTCACGATCCTATGTGTGGCTCAGGTACATTGGGCATCGAAGCAGCATTAATTGCCAGGGAAATTCCTCCAGGTGTCTTTCGTAAAAAATTTGGTTTTGAAAATAGTCCCGATTTTGAATCCCAGCTTTTAGAGGATATTTTTGATAATATACAGGAAAAAAACTGGGAAGGGAAAATATTTTCAAGCGATATATCAAAACGTGCCATGCAGGTTACCATAAAAAATGCAAAACAGGCTTCGGTGCATAAAAATATTGTTTTTCGTGGCCTTGATTTTATGGAACACCCCAAAATTTCCGATACAGCTACGGTAATAATTAATCCTCCTTACGGGCAACGTGTTGTGAAACCTGAAATACTGTCGTTTTATAAATCAATGGGTGACACTATGAAAAAAAGTTTCGTGGGAGCCGATGTATGGATTATTAGTAGTAATCAGGAAGCCTTAAAGCATTTGGGTTTAAAACCTACGACTAAATATAAGCTTTTCAACGGAGCATTAGAATGCCAGTATAATATGTATCACATTTACTCAGGCAGTAAAAAGGCAAGATACAAAAGGGCTTAAATTAAATATCGATATAAATGTTAAATGCCAAAGCATTATCTTTTCACTTTTTGTATTATATTTATATATCTATGACACATTACAACCAAAATTATATGTGCCTTAAATTGAAGTTGTACAATAAAGATTTTTTCTATATTTGTTAAATCCTAAAAATAATACCCGTTAATTCAAGCTTTATATGAGCTTTAATATAAGTGAATATTACAAAAAACTCAGCGAAGGAGATGTTCTTTTAGCGTTTAAAGGTAGCATTACTTCCGAATTGATAAATGAGGTTCTTGAAGCCGTTGAGAGTAAGCTTAAAGCAAGAAATGAGGATGGAAAAACACGTAAGAAATTATATAATGTCCTGGTAGAAAGTTTACAGAATTTATTTCATCATATTGAAGAAACACATGAGGGTATCAAAGAAGACCTCGATCCTAAATTCGGTATCCTGGTTATTGAAAGGGAAAAAGATGGAGAGTACAAAGTTACAACAGGTAACTTTGTTGTTGCAGTTAAAACGAAATTTCTGAAAGAGAAAATCGATAAAATTAATTCGCTTTCGAAAGATGAATTGAAGGATATGTATAAGTTCATTCTTAACCACCAGAAAATTTCAGCCAAAGGGGGCGGAGGGCTTGGCCTGGTTGATATTGCCAGAAAAACAGGTAAAAAAATGAAATATAATTTCTATCCCTACAATGAGAAATATGTATTTTTTGATTTACAAATACTGATTTAATTGAACAATAGCTGTAGATATGGAACCATTGATAATAGAAGGAACTACCAAAACACCAAATGTTAATTTTGATAGTGAGAAGGGCAAACTAGAAATAAAGGGGAGATCAATACCGGAAAATTCTATTGAATTCTATAAACCTCTGGTTGATTGGTTGGAAGAATATGCTCAGGCACCTAAATCCAAGACGGAAGTTAATGTTCACCTTGAGTATTTCAATACCAGTTCCTCTAAATGTATTTTGGATGTATTTAAAAAACTTGAAGCTATCCATAAAAATAAGTACGATGTTCAGATTAACTGGTATTATGAAGAAGACGATGAAGATATGCTGGAAGCAGGAGAAGATTATGAATCAATAATTAGGGTTCCTTTTAAAATGATCGAGATTGTTGACTAATAAACCTCTTAATAAAAGTAAATTAACTCAAAGGCTGCTTTTTAGAAAACAGCCTTTTTTAGTCTCCATTCTTTTTTTCAAGATACTTCTGATTGATATTCTCCATCGTATCGAGCAATTTTCGCAATCCACGGAAATATAATATCAGGAAAAATAACATCGACATGAACCAGATAACGATAGTATTTACCCAAAAGGTATCATACGACTTACCGAGTAACTTTTTACGGGGTGCATAGAAGTGAGCTTTTATTAAATTCGATTTCGGATCGAGGTAGATCGGATCAATTTTCTGGATAAGGTGTCCTTTATATTCAACAATGCGAACAGGCTCGTTACTGTTTTCCACAAATTCGGCCAGACGGTCGTTATAATAATCGCGTTTTAAC
>CAYMQP010000253.1:0-6078 GCA_964392505.1 uncultured Bacteroidales bacterium | reverse complement strand
GTATTATCCTTTCAAGTCGTCCCGGCTTTTCGAATGGTGGCAAATGTATGTGTTGATAGGATTTATTTTAGCATTTCCCTCAAAATTACTTCTCTAATAAACATTGTAGTGTTCCAATTTTATCAAATTCTTTACAATGGAAAAACTGAATAATTTCGCGGAATTTCTTCTGGCTAAATATGAAAACTTCAGGAGAGATGTCCCTTCAATGATTAAAGCTCATAATTTCACTGAGAAACTCATTATATTTCTTTTCCCGTTTAAAGTGGATCGAAAATGCACTTTACCTCAGATTGAGTTAAATCTGGCTCAATTACAAATCGATTTTCGCGATTTATTAGGTCCGTTGGAAAAAACTCTTGAGAAGCCAATAAGCACAATAACACACGATTTTTTTTCTGCAATACCGGGTATTTATAAAAACCTTATGGACGATGCCCGGCATTTCCTGGATTTTGATCCTGCAGCCCGGTCGTTTGAAAGTGTAGTACTTTATTATCCTGGTTTTTATGCCATTACAGTTTATCGGCTGGCACATGTACTGTATAATTTAAAAATCCCATTCTTGCCAAGAATGATGTCGGAATATGCGCATAGTAAAACCGGAATTGAAATTCATCCAGGTGCCCATATTGGCGACAATCTGTTTATTGATCATGGTACTGGAATAGTTATTGGTGAAACAACGATAATAGGAAATAATGTAAAAATTTATCAGGGTGTAACTTTGGGAGCTGTTATGGTGGAAAAAAGTATGCGTGGGAAAAAACGCCATCCTACTATAGAAGATAATGTGATTATCTATTCAGGTAGTTCAATTTTAGGTGGTGAAACTGTTATCGGACACGATACAGTGGTTGGTGGTAATGTGTGGCTTACTAAAAGCGTACCACCTAACAGTATTGTATATCACGAAAGCACTACAGTAATCCGCGATAGTAAAATGAAAACTGAACCAATAAATTTTGTAATCTGATAAAAACTAAACAATATGAAACTTAATACCATTCTCGACGCTGTGGGTAATACACCCCATCTGAAAATAAATAATCTTTTTGGTAACGATCATGAAATATGGATAAAACTCGAACGATCTAATCCCGGTGGGAGTATTAAGGATCGTATAGCACTAGCCATGATTGCCGATGCTGAGAAAGCAGGCAAGTTAAAAAAAGATTCTGTTATTATTGAACCGACGTCAGGTAATACTGGAGTTGGATTAGCTATGGTTGCTGCTGTTAAAAAGTATAAACTAATATTAGTGATGCCTGAATCGATGTCGGTTGAGCGCCGAAAAATCATGGCTGCATATGGCGCAGAATTTGTACTAACACCGCGCGAAAAAGGAATGAAAGGAGCCATTGAAAAGGCTCAGGAGCTTGCTAGCAAGAATAAAAAAGCATGGATCCCCTCACAATTTGATAATCCTTCGAATATTGAGATACATAAAACAGCAACTGCTAAAGAAATTCTTGCTGATTTTCCTGATGGAATCAATTACCTTATAACAGGAGTTGGTACAGGAGGACATATAACAGGAGTTGCATTAATTCTAAAAGAGAAATTTCCGAATCTTAAAGTGTTTGCAGTTGAACCTGAATCATCTCCCGTAATAAGTGGAGGTCAACCCGGACCACATTCGATACAAGGTATCGGTGCAGGATTTATCCCACAAAATCTTCATACAAATTTACTTGATGGGACTATACAAATTTCAAAAGAAGAAGCGTTTGAATTTGCCCGAAAAGCGGCAAGGGAAGAAGGATTGTTTATTGGTATTTCTTCCGGAGCAACATTAGCCGCTATCTCAAAGAAATTGCCGGAAATTCCAAAAGGCGATAGAATACTTGGTTTCAATTACGATACTGGAGAACGATATCTTTCAGTTGAAGGTTTATTTTAATAATCAGATTACTAATCGTAATAATAAATGGAAGGCTGTTGAATAAACAGCCTTCTTTTTTCAAACGCAAATGAATTTTTAAAAAATTTACCTTCTACCAAATACTTATATGTAAGCTATCGGGTTTATAAAGCTTGTCGCCAGGTTTCACATCAAAAGCAGCATAAAAGGCTGGTATATTGGTCAGAGGTCCATTTACTCTGAACTGAGCTGGAGCATGAGGATCGGTCAATACTTGTTGTCGAAGCGATTCATCAGTAATTTTTATTTGCCACACTTTCGTGTACGATAGGAAAAAACGCTGATCGGGTGTTAAGCCATCAATTAACTTACCCGATTGACCCTGCTTAGTTAATTTAAAAGCATCGTAAGCTATTAAAAGGCCTCCTAAATCAGCAATATTTTCACCCTGGGTAAGTTCACCATTAAGATGCAAACTATCGAGTACGGTGTAGTTATTAAATTGTTGTATTATTTTACTGGCCTGCTCATCATAACGCTTTGCATCTTCTTGTGTCCACCATTCATTTAAATTTCCTTTTGAATCGAATAACCTGCCCTTATCATCAAATCCGTGGGTTATTTCATGTGCAATCACCATACCAATAGCTCCGTAGTTAATCGCATCATCGGCATCTTTATCAAAAAATGGAGGCTGTAAAATACCAGCAGGAAATACAATTTCATTCCTGTTCGGATTATAATAAGCATTTACAGTTGGTGGTGTCATAAACCATTCTGTTGGATCAACAGGTTTTCCGAGTTTGTCGATCATCTTATTAAACTGGTATTTCCTTGTGATGATAAGATTTGTAGCATACGATTCTGGTTCAATATTCAAACTCTCGTATGTATCCCATTTATCCGGATAACCTATCTTTCGACTGATGGCATGAAGTTTTTTGAGAGCTTTTTCTTTTGTAGAGTCACTCATCCAAGTAGTTTGTAATATTCTTGCTTCATATGCCATAAGCAAATTATCGACTAGTTTATCCATTCTTTGTTTTGCTTCAGGAGGGAAAAATTTTGCAACATACAACTGACCCAATGCATCGCGAAGTTGCTGGTCGACCATATGCGACATTCTTTTCCAACGGGGCTTTATTTCTTTTTGACCCTGAAGAGTTCTTCCGTAAAAATCAAATTGATTCTCGACATATTGCGAACTTAAAGCACCGGCATTACTTCTTATAAGCCAGAAAGTGAGCAAATTTTTCCAGATTTCTATAGGAGTTTTATATATCTCATCATTAATCGCTTTGTAATATTTTGGTTGACCCATTAAAACAGTATCAGTTTCAATACCCAGCGACTCAATAAGTGATGGCCATATTAATTCCGGCATCATAGAATCGAGCTGAACGATAGTGAATTTGTTATAATTCGCTATTGGGTCTCGAAGTTCTACAGGATTTTTTGAAGCATCGGCTAGTTTAGTTTCAAGTTCGAGAATTTGTGCAGCTTTGTTTTGTGCTGCATGTTTTTCATTACCCATTAGTGTAAAGAAACGGGCTATGTATTTCAGATAAGCATCGCGTATGGCTATTGAAGAACTGTCGGTATTGAAATAGTAATCCTTTGTAGGAAGTCCTAGGTTACCCTGATCAAAGTGGGCCACCATTTTTTCACTGTTTTTATCATCAGGATATACATAAAATACCAGATAATGATCAGGAATTATTCCATGTGCCAGCGGAACTAAACCTGATTTAATTTCCCGTGTAATTTCGCTGATGATATCCGCAGGTTTACCTATTGCTTCTATCTTAGCCATATCTTCTTTCAAAGCAGCAATATCCAGTTTTTCAACGGTTAACGAATCCATTCCGCTTTTAAATAAATCGGCCGTAAGCTGCTCAATACTTCCTTTTTTATGTTTCGATGAAGTTGAAGCTAATTCTTCCAAGAGAGAGTGTAAATCGGAGGTCGATTTTTCATTCAGAATGTAGAAACTCCCCCACCCTGACTCTGAAGCCGGGATTTCCGTATTTTTCAGCCAATTACCATTAGCAAAATGAAAGAAATCATCCTGCGGACGAATACTACTATCAATAGCACTAAAATCGATAAACTGTTTCGTACTTTTCTGGTTGTGGCACGATATCAGTGAAAACGCCAACAAAATAATAAAGGATACAAAATGTATTGTTCTTCTCATGGTTTAAAGTTTTAAAAAAATGATTGATTCCCTATTGATATCTATTAAAATAAAATACAATCTTACAAATGAGACCACAATATTCAAACATGATTGATATCATACTTTAGTAACTCCTCCGGATACAATAAATTTCATGGCTTCAGAAGCCGGTATGTTAACAGGTCTTATATGTTCCCGAGGAACAATAAACATTTCGCCCGAAAAATTATAGGAATGGGGGAAATATACGGCTACCTTATCCTTTATATTTAATTCTGTTAAATCGTTGGTAGTTATAAATCCCATTTTTTCCAGATCTGATATCAGATTCACCTTAACTAGCACCGGTTGGTTGAATTTTTTTTCATTACCAACAAAAGCTGAAAACAGATCGCGTAAGGCTGAGTATAGTACTTTAACAAGCGGAGCATTTATTAAGATACGATCAAGCATAACCTGAATAGGTCTGAACAAAATACTCTGCCCTAAAAATCCCAAAATGGTTATCAAAATAAGTAATGCCACAATACCAAGTCCGGGAATTTGGAATGGTAGATAAGCTTCTAAGAATTTCTGTATTGCTCCGTCGAGAAATGTGAAGATCAGGTATACAATATAAATAGTTATTGCAGAAGGTGCAATAATGAGTAAACCCTGTAGAAAATATCGTATTATTTTTTTCATATGAAGACTTTAATTAAGTTTAATAAGTCGAATTAATTAACTATACCCCAATTGCTTTTGTATATCTTTTGGAAGTTTCTTTACCACCTCATCGTAAGAATGATCGATCCAATTTCGGATTAGTAAATTGGGTATTGAGTCATCGAGTATAACTGTATTCCAGTATTTTTTGTTGAAATGCCAGGCAGGAGTTACTTCAGGATATTGTTCCCTAAGTTCTATGGCAAGTTCCGGATCACATTTCAGATTTATTCCTCTGTTGTTTTCCGACAGGTCGAGAAGAGCAAACATTTTCCCGGCAACTTTAAATACAAGAGCTGTATCGTTGAAGGGGAAACTTTCGCTTACTTCGTTTTTTGAAAGACAATACTCGCGTATTTTTTCAATATTCATTGTCATGAAAATATTATCATGAAAAATTTTACTGATTTATTGGTTCTAAAGGTAGAGAAAACGAAAATGTTGAGCCTTTGGCAGGTTCGCTATCCACCCAAATTTCACCTCTGTTTCTTTCAATAAATTCTTTGCATAAAATCAATCCCAATCCTGTACCTGTCTCTCCGGTAGTGCCTTTGGTAGAAATTGTCTGGTCTAACTTAAATAAGTTCTCCAATTGTACAGGTTCCATGCCAACACCGTTATCGCTAACATGAATAAAAAGAAATCCCGGTTTATCGATTGAAAAGGAGATTTTCACTAATCCACCAGGTTGTGCGTATTTAATGGCATTTGACAATAAATTTCGTATTACAGTATTTATCATCCGTTCATCAAAAAAAGCTTTTGTATCAATAGACTCTTTTTCCAGTTTTATTTCAATTTCCTTCTGGTTTGCCTGATCTTTTAACAGGTCGATATTTGCTTTTACTATGTCGCCGACTTCATTTAACTCGGGTTCAAATGTAATGTTCTCACTCTGCGAACGTGCCCATTCCAACAAATCCTCTAACAAAATGAATGTTTGAGTTGAAGCATTATGAATGTACCCTATAAATTCATTTCTTTTATCTTTTGATATGGTATCAATTCTCTTTTGTAATAACTCTGTAAAGCCCATTATGGTATTGATCGGATTTTTCAGATCGTGGCCAATAATAGAGAAAAACTTGTTTTTCATTCGGTTCAACTCACTCAGTTTTTCGTTCGATGCCGACAATTGTTCATTTGTTTTATCCAGTTCTTCGGTCCTTTTAGTCAACAACCGGTTTTTTGTATTGAGTTGCTTTGTTCTCTCCTCGACGGTTTGTTTAAGAACTAAGTTTCGATTTTTTATTCGGGTAATCCTCAGAGTATAGAATACAAAAAGAATACTTACAAGTGCAAATGAAATAATTACTTTAAACCACCAGGT
>CAYMQP010000252.1:4243-6093 GCA_964392505.1 uncultured Bacteroidales bacterium | reverse complement strand
CGAAATGGGTTCCGATCGGGATATCTCTTTAGCCCGTTATCTTTCAGGATTAAGTGTTGGAATACTGGACTTTTCTGAACAATACAATACGCTGCTGATATACCCGAATCCTATACAGGATGAAGCAATCCTGAAATACGAACTTCTTAAAGAAGAAAATATATCACTTGAATTATACGATATGCAGGGAAGACTCATGCAGATCTTTCTTTCACATGAAAAAAGGCTGCCAGGACCTCACGAGGAAATCATTACCATTAATAACACAATTCCTGCAGGTTACTATTTGCTGGTAATCTCAAACAGTTCAGGAAACCAGAGTATACAAATAAGTATTCAGTAAACTCTAAGAATAGAAATTATGAAGAAAGCAATTTCACTAATTATAGTATTTACTTTCGTTAATACAATTTTATCCTATTGCCAGCCTGGTACACTTGACGGAGACTTCAATTCTGATGGTAAAGTTACAACTGATTTTTACGAAAGTAATGACAAAGCATATGCTATTGCTATCCAACCTGATGGAAAAATAATTTCAGCCGGATTTGCATGTGAGGATATGGGAGGAGACTTTGCATTATCACGGTATCTTCCTGATGGTAGTTTGGATTTAAGTTTTGGAACTGATGGAAGGGTAACGACTACATTTGGCGCAAATGACGATATATGTGAAAGTGTGGCTTTACAACCCGATGGAAAAATTGTTGCTGCGGGATTTCTATCCCTAGGTGGAAGTTCTGTCATTGGTTTAGCCCGGTATAATCCTGATGGTAATCTGGATGAAACCTTTAGCAGTGATGGTATGCTTGGAATAGCTATTGGTGAAAATACAGATGTAGCGAAAGCAGTAGCAGTACAACCTGATGGAAAAATTATCATTGCCGGTTATGCAGACAATGGTGTTGATGATGAAATTATCCTGCTTCGTTTTCTGTCTGATGGTAGTATTGATACCGATTTTGGCACACATGGCCTTGTTGTTGCCGGTATGGGAAGCGGACATGACCATGCGAATGCAATGGCTTTGCAACCCGATGGAAAAATCGTTATAGCAGGATATTCCTATAACGGAACCGATCGTGAAATAACTCTGATACGATATAACACCGATGGTTCGTTAGATGAAAATTTCAGTTATGATGGCATAGTTACTACATCTGTCGGCCTTGAATCAAGTGAAGCAAATGCTATGGCCATTCAACCTGATGGGAAAATAATTGTAGGAGGTTTTGCATATAACGAATACAATAAAGACTTCGCTCTTGTACGATATAATACTGATGGTTCGCTGGATTTAAGCTTCGGTACTAATGGAAAACTAATTACTCCGGTAGGAAAAGATGATGAGATAGTTAATTCAGTTGCAGTACAGCCCGACGGTAAAATCATAGCAGCCGGGGAAGCATTCAATATTACACATTCCAATTTTGCCATGATGCGATATAACGAAGACGGCTCGGTTGATAATACTTTTGGTATCGAAGGTGAAGTAATAACTCTTTTTGGCGACAATACAAATGAAATAAAAGCTATGGCAATCCAACCGAACGGCAGAATAGTGGTTGCGGGACATTCTTATAACAGTGAAACTAACAATGATTTTGCCTTAGCCCGTTATCTTTCAGGATTAAGTTTGGGAATACTGAACTTTTCTGAACAATACAAAACGCTGCTGATATACCCGAATCCTATACAAAATAAAGCAATCCTGAAATACGAAATTCTAAAAGAAGAAAACATATCGCTTGAATTATACGATATGCAGGGAAGACTCATGCAGACCTTTCTTTCACATGAAAAAAGGCTGCCAGGACCTCACGAAGAAATAATTCGTATCGATCATACAA
>CAYMQP010000252.1:0-4233 GCA_964392505.1 uncultured Bacteroidales bacterium | reverse complement strand
GGCAATTATATTTTGGTCATAAGCAATGATACTGGAAAACAAAGCATAAAAATTATTAAATGATAAAACATAAATTATGAAAAGATTTAGATTTATATTATTGTTTATCCCTTTTCTGATGTACATACAAGCCGTTTCTCAACCTGGAGCGCTTGATATTACGTTTGGTACAAATGGAATAGTTACTAATGATTTTGGAAGTGATTGTGAAAAAGCTTACTCAGTAGCCATACAACAGGATGGAAAGATTGTTGTGGCTGGTGAATTCCGTATTGAAGCTGATGATGCAATTCTGGTTGCTCGATACAATACCAATGGGACACTTGATCAATCATTTAGTGTCGACGGGATCGTAACAACTCTAATTGGTAGCGGAGACTGTCCAGCTTACTCGATTGCCATTCAGCAAGATGGAAAAATTGTTGTAGCAGGTTATTCTTATAACGAATCTTCTGGTGAATTTGCAGTAGTTCGTTACAATTCAAACGGTACTCTCGATCATATATTCGGTGTTAACGGAATAGCAACTACTGATATTGGAATTGAAAGAGATGCAGGTACATCGATGATTATCCAGCCGGATGGAAAAATTGTTGTAGCAGGATACTCCGATAATGGTACTGATGATGACTTTGCAGTAGTACGTTATAATCCCGATGGTTCTCTTGACAATACATTTAGTGATGATGGAATAGTTACCACTGCCATAGGAAGTGATAGTGATATGGCATCTTGTCTAACCATACAACAGGATGGAAAAATTGTTGTAGGTGGTAAAACTCACAATGGCACTGATTATGACTTTGCAGTTGTACGTTACAATACAAATGGTACTCTTGATAATACGTTTGGTGAAGGCGGAAAGGTAACTACGGCTATTGGAGATGATTTCGAAAGTGCGCAGGCAGTGGCCGTACAAGAAGACGGAAAGATAATATTAACAGGTTACTATGTAGCTGAAGGTGGACATAGTATTGCTGTAGTCCGATACAATTCGGATGGTACTTTGGATAATACATTTAATGGTGGCGGTATAGTCACTTACTTCAATGGTAACTCTTGCCGAGCTCATTCGTTGGCATTGCAATCCGACGGAAAAATTATTGTTGCAGGAGAGGCATTTTCTGAAATAAATAATATTGAATTTGTAGTATTACGTTACAATACTGATGGGACACTTGATAATTCATTTGATACTGATGGCATAGTTACAACATCTATTGGTGGTAATTACGACATAGCTTTTGCAGTCGCTATTCAGCAAGATGGGAAAATTGTTGCTACCGGATATTACGAACCGGAAGAAGAAATCCAGGATATTGCTTTAGTACGCTATTTATCAGGATTAAATCTCGGTACTGTCGATTTCTCTATACAGGAAAATATACTATCTGTATATCCCAATCCGCTTAAAAATAATGCTATCCTGAAATATGAATTGGTAAAGGAAGAAACCATTTCCATTGATCTGTATGATATGCAAGGAAAACTCATACAAAACATTATTTCAGAGGAAAGGAGGACGGTTGGAACACACGAAGAATCACTTTCTTTTGATTCTTCGGTTCCATCCGGTTTGTATTCCCTGGTAATCAGCAATGATACCGGCAATTATGGTGTTCAGATCAGTAAATATTAATGTCGCAATGCTTTAAAATTAACGATTATGCAAAAAGCATTCGTATTACTCGTAATAAGCCTTTGTGGCTCACTTTTATCCGGGCAGGTCCCCGAATCCGATTCACTCGCTCTGGTTGCCCTGTATAACAATACAAATGGTACCAGCTGGACAAATAATACCAACTGGCTGCGACCGGGCCAACCGGTTTCAACATGGTATGGCATTACGATCACCAACAAAAGGGTTACAACAATTTCACTCCCCGAAAATAATCTGAATGGCTCACTGCCGCCTGAAATCGGTGATTTAAGCCTGTTGCAAAACTTATCTCTCTTCAGAAATCAACTTACCGGGTCCATTCCTTCTGAAATTGGCAATCTTATTTATTTGAGCTGTTTGAACCTTTTCAGCAATGAACTCACAGGATCCATTCCTTCTGAAATTGGAGAACTGTTAAATTTGGATTACCTCTACCTGAGGGACAATCAACTCAGCGGTACACTCCCTATCACCCTCGGCAACCTGAATAATTTGCTGGTGTTATCACTACGTGAAAATGAATTACATGGTGCTATCCCTGGCGAATTAGCCAATTTAGGTAACCTGGAAGAAATTTCCCTGCGGAATAATCAATTTAACGGAAGCATCCCAGCATATTTCGGCGACTTAACCAATCTTGAATACATATCTCTGGGTTACAATGAGTTTAACGACTCAATACCTGAGGAATTGGGCAACCTTAATAAACTTCGATCACTTGACCTGAACGTCAATCAACTTACAGGTTCTATTCCGGAAGAACTGGGCAATTTAGGTAACCTTGAACATTTAGTGCTCGCAAACAATCAACTAACAGGAACTATTCCGCATGAACTAGGAGATTTGAACAACCTTGAATATTTAGGATTGAGTTACAATGAACTTACAGGTCCAATACCCGAAGAATTCAGCAATCTGATAAATCTTGTTGAGTTATCATTAGGAAATAATAAACTTAATGGCTTAATCCCGTCGGGAATAGCAGACCTGGCTCTTTTAGCCGAAGTAGAGATTCCAAATAACAATTTCACTTTTTATGATTTAAAACCGATGTTGAACCTAACCGTGGAATATTTTCAATATGCTCCCCAGAATCAGGTTGAACTCAATACCTATCAGATCTTTAAAAACTCAGGAGAAGACCTGACGTTAGATATTACCGAGCTTTCCGCTTACGAGATTGAAACAGAGTATAACCAGTACCAGTGGTGGAAGGATGATGATACCCTTACCACCTATTCAGATTCTCCAATATTGTACATCAGTGATCTGGATAGTACAAATCATGGGTACTACCATTGCTCCATAATAAACTCTGATTTTCCCGAACTTACGTTATATACCGATTCCGTATCGTTGATCATGGATGGTGCCCCCAATACGTTGGATCCATTTGCGCCAACCTCGATGATTTATCCCAACCCTACTTCAGGTGAAATCATCATTTCAATTATTGATTCAAAATCTAATCCTGTGATTATCGAAATTATAAATGGTTCCGGTAGCATTGTTTATGCCGATAAGCTATACAACGGAATACAACAAATAGATCTTCATGCTTATCCAAATGGATTATACCTGGTAAAGCTCTCAGGAAATACATTCAATTGTATTCGAAAAGTAATAGTAAAACACTAAAACTCCGATCATGAAAAGGCTAATACTGTTTTATTTACTTCTTATTCAGTTGTTGGATTTTTTAAATGCCCAAGTGCCCGAATCCGACTCACTGGCTCTCGTTGCCCTTTACAACAGTACAAATGGTGCCAGCTGGACTAATAACACCAACTGGCTGCAGCCCGGCCAACCGGTTTCTACCTGGTATGGCATTACGGTTAATAATAACACTGTGGAACAAATTCGTCTTATTGAAAATAATCTTACTGGTACTTTACCAGACGCGATAGGTGATTTTAACAATCTGAAGTATTTGTGTCTTTGTAGTAACCAAATCTCAGGAATGATACCTTCCGTAATAGGCGATCTGAGTGAATTAAACCACCTTAATCTATCATATGACCTGCTCTCTGGTTCCATACCTGCTGAAATTGGTAACCTGGCCAATCTCGATGAGCTAAGTCTGGGCTATAATCAGCTTTCAGAATCTATCCCTATTAGTATTGGTAATCTGGTTAATCTTCAATATTTGTCAATATCAAATAACCAGCTTACCGGTTCTATTCCCATAGAAATTTGTAACCTGACGAATTTAGGTCAATTGAGACTTAATAATAATCAGCTTTCGGATTCCATCCCTAACTGTATCGGAAATCTTACTGAACTAGTCACTCTCCATTTAGGACATAATAATCTGATAGGCAGTATCCCCTCAGAGATTGGAAATCTGACCAAATTACTGATTCTATTTCTTCACAGTAATTACCTTGACGGCAATATTCCGGCAGAAATTGGCAATCTGACAGAGCTGAAAAGTCTGTATCTCGGAAATAACGAGTTGTCAGGCACTATTCCCCATGAAATAGGTAACCTGGATAGTATTCAAAAACTTAGACTGCAATACAATGAACTTACAGGTCCAATACCCGAAGAATTCAGCAATCTGATAAATCTTG
>CAYMQP010000251.1:0-6111 GCA_964392505.1 uncultured Bacteroidales bacterium | reverse complement strand
GTATAGGTGTTCAGATCTGCGGTTGGTTTTTTATTAATTATTCACAGGGATTTTTACCTGCAACTACAGTATCACCAACTCTTCTGGGGCAACCCGTTATTACCTTTTTCCTTGCCGTAATTTTCTTGGGTGAACACTTAATATACTGGCAAGTAATAGGTGGTGCTATTGTTGTGGCTGGTATATACCTTGTTCACTACAGCCGGACCCGATAATAAAAAAGCTACCGGAGTATGTCTTGTTTCCGGCAGCTATATTCATGATTTTTTAATGTAAAATCCTATTTCAGCGGAAAGTAAATGATAGTTTTATTTTCGCTGGGATCTGCTACCTGGTTAGGATCGGTAAGATATACTTCCCATGAAGTTCCGTTTGATTCCAGTTTGTTTTCTTCCATATACTTCTGGATATGACCGTATACTGGCTCCATTTCCTCATACGCTCCTGTATAAACGGTTGTAACTACTTTCATTATCGGGAATTCCTTATAATGAATATCACCCTCACCTTCAACTTCTGTGGCTATAGGTACTCCGGCTTTAAAAACTACATTACCTTCAGGATCGTAAGAGTAATATATTGCAAATGGTGGTCCGGCAAATTGGACACCTTTTTCTCCTGCATAAGTATAAAGCTTTCCATATAATTCTCCCATCGTTTCGCCGATAGCACTAATAGGTACATCGGCTTTAATAACCAATGCTTTTTGAGCATCGATTTCTTTAACTTCAATGTTGGTATGTTTTTTACATGCACTTGTATCATTCTGAGCATAGGAGGTTTGCAGACCAGCAAAAACAACTAGATACAGAATTGTAATAAATAATGGTTTGGTTTTCATAATAATTAGATTTTTGTTTGAATAATATTATTTTCGGTAAACTTAAATAATAATATTGACAACCCTATGTCAGTAGAATTAAAAAAAATTAAATTATTCTGAAATTACTTATTAGGACATTTTTAATGTCCAGGTCGGAAAATTTTAATTGCACTTTTATCGCATTTCAGGTAGGGTCCGCCGATAAGATCAATGCAATATGGAATAGCAGGAAAAGCCGCTTGCATACACTCACGAATGGATTTTGGCTGTCCTGGTAGGTTCACTATTAAAGTACAGTTTCTAATTCCGGCAATTTGCCTGCTTAGAATGGCAGTAGGAACATATTTCAAACTTTCGTTTCGCATAATCTCACCAAAACCGGGTAATAATCTACTACATACAGCCTGAGTTGCTTCAGGGGTAATATCACTGGGAGCGGGTCCTGTACCACCTGTTGTGAAAATCAAACAACAATTTTCGATATCGGCCATACGCATTAAACGCTTTTTAATCATATCGAAATCATCTGGAATAATATCGTATACATGTGTCCACTTGCTTAAGAGGTATTCATTTAGTACGGTTATAATTTCCCGACCTGAAATATCCTTATACTCACCTTTGCTGGCTCTGTCGGATATGGTTAATATACCTATAGTAATAGTTGATTTCATATTTCTGTTGTTATATTATTATAAAAGAAAATAAGCGATAGTCAGATGATTAAAATCAATATGAAATTAGAAATATATTATAAATGTTTTTATAACTTCAAGTGACTATTAATCGTACGTCTTATTTAAATATGGCAAAGATTAAGTCGAATCGCCTGTTTGTAATACTATTTAATATGTATTCACAGCACAATTTATATCGGTTTAACAGAAAGCATTGAAGTAACTAAGGGAAATGAAACAGAAAAAAATTGTTATTGTTGATGATTTTACAGGAATTCGAAGTATTGTTCGCGAAACCCTAATAAAAAAAGGCTTTCAGGTGTTAGAAGCATCGAGTGGTGAAGAAGCATTAAAATTTTTCGATGGCACACAGATCGATTTACTTATTACCGATTTCGATATGCCGGAGATGAATGGAGCAGCATTGATTTCAAAAATAAGGGAAATGACTCGCTATATCTATACACCAGTAATTGTATTAAGTGGAATACGAAAAGAGCGGGTCGAAGATCAGCTAACCGATTTGAACGTAGCCTGTTATATGCAAAAACCTTTCGAGATCAAGCATTTTTATTCTGTTATTGAAAGGCTCACCTGATTAGCTTGTGATGGTAAAACTTAAGAGTAAATTGGGCGTCTCAATTAGCTTTTTAATTCCTTGAATTCACCAATGATTCTCACAAATAAGTAAATTACTAGTATACCGAGGAAAATATGAGCGGCAAGTGTATACATTGTATATTCGGGATGCTGTGCTTTTTCGAACCAACCCATTAATCCTGTGTAAATTCCGCTCATTAGTGCTCCGATGAATGTGGCCAAGAAATTTGTACCCATATAAAGTCCGGCTTTTTCTTTAGGCGCAATCCACATGATATACTCCTGTATTCGAGGAGAAGAAATCATTTCGCCAATAGCAAATAGGAAAATACCTAGGAATAGCAATCCATTCAGGTTTATAATAGAAAATCCAAGAAGTAAAAATCCAATTGCAGCAATAAAAAGTCCAAATAAAAATGATGGAATTGCAGCACGCTTTTCGAAGATGCGAGAGATAAGCAATTGGAAAATAATAATGATAAATCCAGTATGAGATATAGCTTCAGCATTTATTCTCCAAATATTATCATCGCCCTCACTAGCAATAAGTGCTTTGGTAATAACTGAACCAATTACCGAGCTTACACCCTCGAATAGCTTAGCAGTATCCATATAATCATTTATATAAACCGCGAGTACATTAAAAAATGCCCAGAAAGGCATCCAGAAGAAAATTCCTAATAACACAATAAAGGATAAAAACTTTATGTTGGAAAGCGCTTCACCCATATCTCTAAATTTTTTTTTCAGACTAATTCCCTCAATTTCACGCGGGGGTTCTCTATAGAAAAGAAGAGTTATTATAAACATAACGCCTGTAGCAGCTGCAGCGGTGATAAAAACAAAGTTCCAATCCATTGCCCTGAGTTTACCCATAACGATTGGTCCGAAGGAGGCTCCAAGATTGACCATCCAATAAAAAATTCCAAATCCCAAGGTTTTATTAGTTGAGTCGGTTGTAACTCTTACCGTTGCAGATATTAATGGTTTGAATATACCTGCAGCAAAACCTATTGTAAGCATGGTAAGAGCAATGCCTGAAAAGGATTTCGTGATAATAAGAAGTAGGATGGAAGGCAGGTAAGCCAGATACGATATTATCAGAACTTTTTTAAATCCAAATTTATCAGCAAATGTTCCTGAAAAGAGTGGAATAAGGTAAGAGAATGCAAGAAAAATACTTTGGATAATTCCAAGATCACTTTTAGTATAACCTAAATGGCCTAGGTAAATTCCAAAACCCATATATATACCGTAATACGCAAATCGTTCGAGTATTTCAATACCATTGGCTACCCAAAACACGCGAGGGAAAGCAGTTCTGTTTTTCATATTCTATCTTTTCATTAATTACTAGCGACTAAAAATACAAATAATCATTTATAATAATTCCTGTTAAATATCATGAGATTATTTGCCTTACGATACCTGGAAATATTCCTGCATATATTCTAATGTCATATTTCATTTTTCCCGATAACATTTATCATTGACCAGAAGGCAACAGTTTTATACGTTAGGGTAAAAGAACAAAACCAAACATAATAGATTATAGAAAGAAAGCCATTTTATTTGTTACCATTGTTTTTATGCTGAGTGTATTCTATTATTCAGCTCTCCGTGCACAACAAGGTAACCCTGTAGTTGAGGATAAAGTAATTAAGGTACAGCACAGAAGACTACCACAGCATTCTAATCGCTATAACAATAATAATAAGCCAAAAAAGAAACCGAGAAAAAAAATCTGAATTGTCAAAAGTTGGGATTGTCCCTCGTATTTACATTATAGTTCAAAACTTAAAAAAGCACGTGAAAAATGATAGGGAAACGGCGGAAAAAGATAAATGCCTGATGTGCTATATTTTATCATTATATGATTTGCAAATATATATTGGGTTGGTAAGATTATTCCTCTCCCGGTTATTATCGGGATCGTCATGAGCTCGTCGCTGTGTTACTCGGTTCAAACATATTTCTCATTTCCTAACATCCAATGCAAATGAAAAAAGACGATCTTTATGAGACCATCTTTTCTCATTTGTCGGGTTTCATCCGATATAGCCCTAGAAGAACATTTCTCTTTGGTTTATAAAAGTAAAGCCCATCTACGCTTTTCGTGGGTCGAGCTTCGATGGGCGAAGTCGGGGTGGTGAGATTCGAACTCACGACCCCCTGCTCCCAAAGCAGGTGCGCTAACCGGACTGCGCTACACCCCGAAAACTATTTTCAATTACAAAATCAATAACCGCTTTCCTTTTTTTCATACTCTTTAGTTTTTTCTCTATTCTTAAAGCCTGGTTTCTAGATGAATACTCATTCCAATAGATCAGTTTCCATGGTCGGTATGATTTGGTGTATTTATTTCTTCCTTCATTGTGTCTTTTAACTCGAGAATTCAAATCACTAGTCTGGCCTATATAGAATTTTCCACTTGCTATTGATTCCAATATATAAACAAAGAACATTTTTAAACATTTTGTGCGCTAATCCCGAAAAATTAAAAATCTCCGATTTTCTAAATTTTTCGAGGATCCACGAATTTCTAATAAAGCACAGCTTTGGGAAATTCGGGACCGGGCTGCGCTACACCCCGGATTTTCTTACAAAAAAAGAGGCTCAAAGGTATAAATTTCCAAAAAGAATGCAAAAAGCATTATTGAATAGGTTAGTCATACAACCTGAGTTGATTTATTAAAAAGGGGTGTTTCTATTACACTGTTCCTCTTCTTTTTTCCAATGCTTCCCGGATATTAGCACAAACCTGTTTGGTAAGTTCCATACGACGAACAAAATAGACAGCCAGGGATAGTCCGGCAATGGGTATTAAAGCTAGTGATAGTCGGATTCCTGTAATGGTTTCAGGAGCCTGAACCTTAATATCGGCATTAAATCCGATCCAGTTCAGAATTAATCCCGATACAAAATATCCAAATGAATTACCCAGTTTAAGAATGTACGACATACAGGCAGTAAAGGAACCTTCACGTCGCTTGCCACTATTCAGTTCGTCATAATCAATTATATCGGCCCCTATAGAACTATGCAACATCCATAAACCCGATGCAGCAAGTCCCATCATACCTGATGAAATAGTCTGTAACCAGGGTATTAATGGCGTATAAAGAAACCAGGAACTTCCATAAGCAATAATACCAATAAAACCGGCTATCACAGCGGCAGATCGTTTAGCAACAATACTTGCAACTCGATTTAATATGGGTGCCCCAATTAATCCCCCTGTCATAAAAGCAATTCCCATCCAGAAATTCCAATCGTCGCCCATTCGTGTATCTCCACCACAAACATAATATACAGTCGCATAATAACCCAAAGCACCTACCATACTGGTTCCGAGGGTGAACGAAGCTCCCATTCCTAGCATCATACGGAAAGGGCGTACTTTAATGGTTTCGTAAAACGAATCTTTCAGCGATATCCTTTCGGTTATCTTGGTTACCACTTTATAATAATAACGTTCTTTCACCCTGAAAAAAATTATTATAGCAAACAATGCCATAAGTCCACCCATAATACTGGTATATACCTGCATTCCAAAAAGTGTATTTTTTTCACCTGTTGCAGGAATTAAAAACCATGCAAGATTAGTGAATCGTAAAGCATAGAAATTGCCTACCTCAAAAATTTTCTGCATCACACTACGATAAGTCATAATTGAGGTTCGTTCATCGTAATCGGGACTTAGTTCAGGACCCAAACTATTAAACGGAACTGTGAATAAACTAATAAGAGGAATGTAAATTAGCGATGATCCAAGCATGTACCAGAAAACGATTGATACTCCGAGAAAATTAATGTTAGCCCAGGAAGGAGATACTAAAAATAGGGCGGGAAGACCTAATCCACTTAAAATTCCTGCCATCAAAATAAAAGGTCTCCGACGACCATGTTTTGAGCGAAAATTATCCGAAATCCACCCTGCAATTGGATCGGCAACAGCGTCATACAGTCTGATAAGTGTAAGAGCAAGTCCGACAAGAACAGGATTTACGC
>CAYMQP010000250.1:0-6126 GCA_964392505.1 uncultured Bacteroidales bacterium | reverse complement strand
AAAATGTATTATGGATTAATCCAAAGGTTGCCAAAGAATGGGGAATCAGTACAGGACAGAAAATCTGGCTTATGAATCAGGACGGAATTGTATCACTATTTCCGATTAAAGCCAGAGTAACGGAACGTATTCGATGGGATTCAGTATTTATGGTACACGGTTTCGGACATAATGATCGACGACTCACACGGTGTTATGGTAAGGGAGCAAGTGATACCACACTTATTTCACGTGTTCATATCGATCCGGTTATGGGAGGAACTGGTATGCGTGGAAACTTTGTGACCTTTTTACTTGAACCTGAAAATTCGGAGGTAGCATCATGAGGTTTGCAATGGCTGTTGATACTAAAAAATGTGTTGGATGCTCCGATTGTGTTGTAGCATGTCAGACCGAGAACAATATCCCAATTGGCTATTGCCGCGACTGGGTGGTTGAAGTTATCGATGGTACCTATCCAAAGCTTGAAATTGAAATTCGGAGCGAGCGCTGTAATCATTGTGCCAATTCGCCCTGTGTTAGATGCTGTCCGACCGGTGCAAGTCATTATAGCAAAGGTGGAGCTGTACTGGTTAAACATAATAAGTGTATAGGTTGTGGCGCGTGTATTGCCTCATGCCCTTATGATGCTCGTTTTCCGCACCCCGACGGTTATGTTGATAAATGCACCTTTTGCCTTCACCGTGTAAAAAAAGGATTGCAGCCGGCTTGTGTTGCAGTTTGTCCAACTAAATGCATGTATTTCGGCGATTTGGATGATCCCAAATCAGAGGTATCTGTAATCCTGAAAAAAAGGAAACATAAGACTTTAATTCCCGAAGCCGGAACAAATCCGCAGCATTATTTCTTAATCTGAAAACCAGGCATATGAAAGAAGAACTCATTATTAGCGGCAGAATGAACCCTAAAATTGATCCAGTACTCCATATCTGGAACTGGGAAATACCGCTGTATTTATTTTTAGGTGGTCTTGCTGCCGGTATACTTTTTTTTGCTGCACTCTATACCATATTAGGTAAAGAGGAGAAATATGTTACAATAGTTAAAAGAGCACCGCTTATTACGCCTGTGTTGTTAATAATCGGATTGTTCGCATTGCTGCTTGACATAAATCATAAACCCTATTTCTGGCGACTATATACTACTATAAAATTACAATCGCCCATGTCGTGGGGAGCCTGGACCCTAATGATAATGACACCTGTTTCTTTTATTTGGGCAGCTTTAAATATAAAAGAACTATGGCCAAAATGGGATTGGAGGTTTAACTGGTTAAAAAACCTGGAGATCTGGCTTAAAAAGCATACTCTAACTCTGGCCTGGATAACCATAATTTTTGCAACCATACTGGGTATTTACACAGGTATTTTACTATCAGCTTTTAATGCCCGACCCTTATGGAATACTTCTATACTGGGTCCCTTATTTCTAACATCAGCCCTTTCAACTGGTATCGCATTTAATCTGATTCTGGCAAGAACTCCAGAGCAAAAGACAACACTGGTGTGGATCAGCATGTTATTACTTGCAATTGAACTATTTCTTATTATTCATCTGATAATGGGTTTTTTGGCAAGTACTGCAGCTCAAATTAGTGCCGCAAAAATGTTTCTTGGAGGAAATTTTACATCACATCTTTGGATTTTTGATGTAGGTCTTGGTATTATCATCCCGATTACGATTGAGATAATATGGTTAAAAAAGCAAAACCTTTCTCTAGCAATACCTGCATTGCTCATATTATTTGGAGCAATCATGATGAGGTTCACTTTTGTCCATGCTGGCCAAATTAGCCATTGGTAAAACAGAAATAGATAAATCACAATAAAATATCATAATGGAAAAATCAGTAAAAAGCAAAGACAAGTATATAAATCCTTACTTGGGTGGAATTTTTTTGGGTCTTGTATTACTTGCAGCCAATTTTGTATCTGGTCGTGGCTTAGGCGCCAGCGGGGCTATTAAAAGTACTGTGGTGGCCGGAGTAAAAACTGTAGCCCCAAGTCATTACGAAAATGCTGAATTCTATAAAGAATATGCAGACAAGAAAGAAAGTCGAGGAAAAGCTGATCAAAGTCCGTTAAAAGACTGGCTAGTTTTAGAAATGCTGGGAGTTTTGGTAGGTGGATTTTTATCTGGTGCTGTTGCCGGAAGGCTAAAACTTAAAACCGAGCATTCACCCCGCATTACTGTCAACAGGCGTTTAGTTTTTGCGTTGCTTGGAGGAATGCTGTTTGGTTTTGGTTCTCAATTGGGAAGAGGTTGCACTAGCGGGTCGGCATTGAGCGGCATGGCAGTTCTCTCAATGGGAGGTTTTATTACTATGGCAGCAATTTTTGGAACTGCTTTCGCATCCGCCTATGTATTTCGCAAAAACTGGATTCAGTAAATATCATTAAAACAAAATATAACTAGTTATGGGACCATTAATTTCTTACGAAATAATTTCTGCAAACACAAACTTACTGTTGGCTTTTATAATAGGTATTGGATTCGGATGGGTATTGGAAAGCAGTGGCTTTTCATCGAGTCGGAAACTTGCTGGTGTTTTTTATGGGTACGATACCGTTGTACTAAAGGTATTTTTTACCGGAGCCATTACAGCCATGGTAGGACTTTTATTCTTCAGTCTTTTTGGCTGGATCGATCTTGGCTTAATATATATTAATCCGACCTATCTTACTTCGGCTATTCTGGGAGGCGTTATTATGGGATTGGGATTTATTATGGGTGGTTTTTGCCCTGGTACCAGTTTCTGTGCTGCATCCATTGGGAAAATTGATGGAATGGTATTCGTTGTCGGCTTGTTTATCGGTGTTTTTATTTTTACCGAAGGATATCCGGCCTGGAAAGATATCTATATGGCAAAATTCTTGGGATATCCCAAACTAAGTGCAGCATTGAACATTTCCGATGGTTTATTCGCTTTATTAGTGATATTAGCTGCAATAGGAATGTTTTATATAGCTGAATGGGCTGAAAAAAAATTTCCCCAACCTGAGTATTAATATTAATAATTCAAAACAGATGAAAACAAGAGTAATCATATCGATAGTATTTGTCGGACTAGGCATAATTATAGCGGCAGTACCCCAAAATACTACCCTTCCTTATAAACTTACTGCATCGGAAATGCTGGAACTTTCAAATAACCGGGTACATTATTATAGTCCCGAAGAAGTGGCAAACATTATAGTGCAAAAAGATCCGGAGTTTCAGCTTATCGATATTCGTCCACAAAACGAATTTGAAAAATTTAGCCTTCCTAATGCTATTAACATACCTTTAGCCGATATTTTATCGGAGGAATATCGCGATATTCTTGATCAGGATGTGAAAAGGAATATAATATTCTCAAACGGAACTGTCGATGCCACAAAAGCATGGATGATAATGAGTCAGCTCGGATGGGAAAATAATTATGTTATGGAAGGCGGGTTGAATTATTGGGCCGAAGTGATTATGAATCCGATCCCACCTGCCAGCACGAGTGCAAATGAGGAAATTGCGAAATATCAATTCAGAAAAGCAGCTAATATAGCCATTAGTGGTGAAGCATCTGTCGAAGAGAGTAAATCGGTTATTCCAGTGACTAAGCCCCCAATTATAAAACGACCCCAGCGTAAAAGAGTAGAAGGAGGCTGTTAACCCATTTTTCAAAAATCGAATACGCACAAATAATTATTTCCTTGCGCCCCTTTTAGGGCTTTTTCTTATCTTCATTTGGTATTTTTTCTAATTTATGCAGCGAATCATGTTTGCATGCGTCTATAACTATGAATAAAATGGAGGAAAATAATCCTGATATTCAGTTTCTCATTAAAGAATGTATCAGGAATAATAAAAAAGCTCAGCTTAAAATTTATGAGATTTATGCAAAACGCATGTATAACACTTGTTTACGGATGGTAAAAAATGCTACAACAGCCGAAGATATTGTACAGGAATCATTTCTGTCGGCTTATAGGTCGCTGAAGGATTTCAGGCATGAAGTACCTTTTGAAGCATGGTTGCGAAGAATAACGATTAACAAATCGCTGGATTATCTTCGTAAACAAAAAAAATCTATTCTTGAATTTCATGAAGAAGTTGAAGAATTACCAGAATCCATACATACTGAAAGCCTCGATGACACTAGTGAATTAAGAAAAAAACTACTGCAAAATATTAAAGAAGAATTGAGACTCCTACCTGATGGATACAGGGTTGTATTTTCATTGTTTTATTTTGAAGGTTACGATCATGATGAAATCGGACAAATATTGAATATTTCACCTTCTTCTTCCCGGTCGCAACTCACAAGAGCAAAACAACGAATTATCAGTCATCTGAATCAAAAAAGGAAGTAAAATGCCAGACGATATTTTTAAAAATATAGCTAATTCCATTCTTGATGAGGATTTGCCCGCAGGACATATTAAAAGATTTGAGCATAGGCTCAATTCAATATCCAAAACAAGGGTTCATTTAAAAACTATTCAGCGCGTTGCTATAGCCGCTTCCATTGCTGCATTTTTTATTCTTTCAACCATGGTAACCTTCAACCTCGATTATCTGAAAACAAGGAAAACCGCCTTATATAAAGCTTCATTGGAACTTTATGAAACAGAGTTATACCTGACAGGTGAAATCGAAGAAAAAATGGAGTTTCTTGCGACATGCGATTCATTCGATAAAGAAGTACTTAATGATATTCGTGAAATTGATAAATCGTTTAACGAAGTAAGAAAAGAACTAATAAAAAATCCTAACGACGATAGATTAATCAGTGCAGTCATAGAAACATACCGCATAAAACTCGATTTACTTAATGAAGTAGTTTGTAGAACAATGGAAAACAAAATTTAAAACCAAAATAAAATGAAAACAAAAAGTTCAGTTACAAAATCATTTCTTGTACTTCTGTCAGTTATTTTAGTCAGCAAGGTTATGTTGGGGCAGGATGACGAGCATACCAAAAAATATGAAAAGCAATACACCGTCGATAAAAACACGGTGCTGAAGCTGAATAATAAATATGGTAATATCGATATACGTGATTGGGACAAGAATGAAGCTTCTATTGAAGTCACAATCATTTTAAAAAAAGATGTCAGCAGTCAGCGAGCCGAACAAATATTCAAGAATGTCGATATTGAATTTTCACAGGAAGGAAATGTAATTTCTGCTGAGACTAATTACGATGAAGAATTTTTCCGGCTGGTAAACAAGGATCAATTTCTTCAGGAAAAGAGATTCGAAGTCAATTATCTGGTAATGCTGCCGGAATATCTCAAAGTGGAAGCAGATAACAAATACGGAAGCATATTTGTAAATAAACTATCCTCTCCGTCAGCTATTCGAATCAAATATGGCACGCTTAAAATAAACCAGATTGCTGCAAAGAATAAAGACAACATGGCACTTGTTGAACTTGGATATTCCAAGGGTACTATTGAGAATTGCGAATGGCTTAAAATTCTGACCAAGTATTCGCAGTTGAGTATTCAGAAAAGCAAAGCCCTTATTATAATCAGCAAGTATTCGAAACTCAACATCGAAGAAGGCAGTTCCGTTATCTGTGAATCGAAATACGATAGTTACGATATTGGTAAACTGTCAAATTTTGTTACGGAATCGCAATATTCTAATTATCGGTTCGATGTGATTACGCATAAAATAAGTCTTGAAACAAAATACACCGATATTAAAGTTCAGAAAGTCCCGGCAGGATTTGAATCGATCGATATCGAAAACAGCTATGGATCGATTAAAATTGCCATTGATCCGGCAGCTTCATACAACTTAAAAGGGTATGCAAAATATGCCAAAATAAATTATCCTGACAACAATAGCCGGGTAAACCGATTCCAAGAGAATAACGAACTTAAGGTTGAGGGAACCGTTGGAAATCAAAAAGCCAAAGCTGGTTCGGTTACCATTGACACAAAATACGGGAGTATTAACCTGTACTAATGAGTTTTTGAACAATCGGATTGAGAGCAGGATTATATACAATGAAATAAGGATTATGCAGGTCGACTTTATTATAGGTCAGCGGTTGAAAATTATCCATTTCAACCACTGATCCTCCTGCATAAATTACCACGGCATGACTTGCTGCAGTATCCCATTCCATTGTAGGTC
>CAYMQP010000249.1:0-6184 GCA_964392505.1 uncultured Bacteroidales bacterium | reverse complement strand
ATATAATCACTTGCCGAAATAGCATTGTCGGTTAGCAGTCC
This sequence comes from uncultured Bacteroidales bacterium, assembly GCA_964392505.1. Classification (GTDB taxonomy): domain Bacteria; phylum Bacteroidota; class Bacteroidia; order Bacteroidales; family UBA10428; genus UBA10428. The sequence goes on along the minus strand of CAYMQP010000249.1, from coordinate 6,143 downwards.
GAGAGACGGCGGACAATCGATAAGACAGAAATCAAAGGTTTCACTCATGGGCTTCAGCAACCTCTTTAATACCCGTTCCCGGGCATTTTCGACTACAAGGGATTTTTCCATCTCCCTCAATTCACCCGATGCTGGTACCAGATATAGATTCTCTGATAGCTGCAGAATGGGCAACCGTACATTTTCTTTCTTTTCCACTACCTGTTTGTAAGCGTCGTTCAGCGAAATGGTGATTTCATATTGCCCAAAATGCTGGGTCAGGTTTGCCTGGGGATCTGAATCCACAAGTAACACCTTATATCCTGAAAATGCCAGGTACGCCCCTATGTTGGCCGTGGAAGATGTTTTAGCCACTCCCCCTTTATTGTTAACAAAAGCTATGGTTTTCATAATGAAATTTATTTTTAACAAAAATACATACGATTAGAAAGCATGTAAAGAGTTGCAATCGTATAGTTATTAACAATCGTCTGAATATTTTAATTATTTTAAAGAGTATTACAATTATAACGCGTTAAAATCTTATTATACTTATAATTCTTTATACGATTATAAAGAATTCTTATGTTATTAATTATTAATGTTTTGGCTGAATCGATATCATCATATAATCCGTATATTCTTCGATATATTCTCTGTGTTCATAATCCCTGATCGCTGCCCAGGGAATGATCAGTTTCCCTTCCGACGTTTCTTATTGATAACCTAATCCTGATCCTTCAAGCTTATGATTTTGGTATATGCCTAATGATAGTTCTGGATTTTTTTTAGAAATATAGAACAAGATATCTTCTATATCTTTTTTACTTATATTTTCTTGTCCCACGAAAACATGTTGTAGAATTTGTCCATTAAAAATAAAAATATCCCGGAAAATATATAACGGGAGTGGCATGGATTAAGAAATCCTAATCATAATATATTATGATTTTCATATGGTGAAAACGTTATTTCATCATTTTTTGATTGCTTTAAATAGGACAAATTTCGGTATAGATTAAAAAATAATTATTTTTAGCCCCTTTATTTTACATCAAATATTTTTTTCATGAAAATTGCCGCATATAAAGACAAAGCCAGAATTGTAGATATTCTTTCCAAATCATTTACAGATAATCAAAGCGTTAACTATGTAGTAAAGCAGGATAAAAAAAGGTTAAAGAGGATACGATATTTAATGGATTACTCTTTTGAAGTTTGCTGGAACTGGGGCGAAGTTTTTATGACAGAAGATAAAAAAGGAGCTGCATTAATTGTGCTTCCACATAAAAAGGTAGCTAATCTCAAGGCAATTCTGCTGGATCTGAAGCTAGCCATTAAAACAGTCGGGCTTTTCAGGGTGGCGAAAGTTCTTTCACGTGAATCAATTATAAAAAAACACCATCCTAAATCTCCTTTTTTTTACCTGTGGTTTATTGGTGTTGCACCCGAGGATCAAAATAAGGGAATTGGTAGTTCCCTGCTAAGAGATATAATTTCAGAGTGTGAATCACGCAAATATCCTATTTATTTGGAAACATCCACATTAAGAAATCTGCCTCTGTATGAAAGATTTAGTATTAATACTTACAATAAAATTGATCTGGGTTATACGCTTTATATGATGAAACACGAACCAGCGTAAAGTTTTCTCAAACAAGTCATTAATTCGTCTCATATATGACTGAGTTTTTCGAAAAATTAAATTCTGTGGGAGCTATGACACCGTTTATATGGACGGTTGTCCTGTTTTACTTTATAATGCTCACAAACCAACTGGTATATTTCATCTCCAGGCCTGATGATAAGGAAAGGTTCCGTTACGTTATTACTATGATTTTTTATATTATCTATAATATCAATACCGGATACCTGCCTGATGAAAGAATCAATCTTAATTATACCCTTCAGATACAAATTGCTTATTCATTTCCGATATTAATGGCTTATTACTTTACATATTATATTTATAAATTATTACAAATAAATAACTTACACAGGCTTCTGATAAAGACTCCTATCTTCACACTTCTAATTCCTTATTTCGTTTTGTTTTTAATACCCTATCTTATTACAAAAAATGAAAAACTTGCAAGTTATCTAATTACAATAGTTCCCGGTTCCTATGCAATTTTTGCTTTGTTTCGACTAAACTATTTAGTTATAAAACAATACAGGGAACAAAACAATAAGGTAAACCATTTTCTGTTAAAGGTCATCTCTAGTAATTTGGGAATTCTTGCACATCTTGGTCTTGCTGTAACACAATTTTTCGAAAATGAGTCCATTGAAGTAATTACAGTAAATATTGGTTTTGTCTTGATGTCATTTGTATTCCTTATTATAATAATAATTGATAACCAGAAAGAACATGACAAATTACTGGAATCTGAAAAAGCCTTGCAGGAATACAATCTGCAGCTTGAACAAAAAGTTCAGCAGCGAACAAATGAACTAAGGGAAGCTAATGAACAACGGGTTAATACTTTTATTAAACTAGCTCATGAGACGCGTACGCCTTTAACGTTAATAAAGAATAATATTGACGAATATTATAAAACTAAGAGAGGAGATGACAGAAATATAGAGTCTATGAGGTTCAATACGGAAAAGTTACATAAACAACTTAACAACATACTGAACATAGAAAAGATTCAAAAGGGACTTCCCATTTATAATCACAGTAAGATCATAGACCTTACAAGATTTGTATCGGAAAAAGTCACGCTTTTCAAACCATTTGCTTTAAAAAAAGAAATCTGTATAAAGGAGAATATACAAGGCAACATATATATTTTGGCCGATCCGGATGCTATAGACAGTTTAATCAATAATTTGATTGAAAACGCCATCAAATATACCGATGTAAAAGGAAATGTTCTGATAACCCTAAGAAGTGATGGTCAGTCGATAACATTCTCAGTAAAAGATAGTGGATTCGGTATCTCAAAAGAATATCATCAAAGGATTTTTGATCCCTATTTTCACGTTCCCAAACATGGAATCGGTAACCACGGACTAGGAATCGGACTTTCCATTGTTCAGAGTATTGTAAAAAGTCTTGGTGGTGAAATAAAAGTGAAAAGTCAACCCAATACCGGCAGTGAATTTATTGTAAAACTGTCTCATTATAAAAGTACTAAAATTATTAATCCCGATCCCTATATTCTAAAAACACCTGTTATTGAAGATTTCGACAAAAGCGTGGAAGATGCATTTGGCAATCCTCAGAAACCAGGGATCCTAATAATAGAAGATAATATTGATCTGTTGGCATACCTGAGGAATAAATTAATGGTTGATTATAATATTTATGTTACACTCAATGGTAATGAAGCTGTTAAAAAATTGAAAGAGGCTGAATATATTCCTGATCTGATAATTTCCGATGTTATGATGGATGGGATGGATGGTATTAAATTCTTTGATTATCTGAGAAATTCGAAGTTCAGTCATATTCCATTAATATTTATTACGGCAAAAACTAATCCGGTCGATCGTGATAATGCGCTAGCAGCAGGTGCAATTGATTATATCTATAAACCCTTTGAAATAAGTGAAGTTAGAAATAAGATATCTTCTATTATCAGTAACTCCAGAAAACAAAGAAACAGTACGATTTTGGCAATAAAAAATTACCTGGATATACAATCACAAAATCATTCGCAATTAAATCCAGAAGATGCTGACAATTTCCATTCAAACTGCATATTACACGGTATTAGCAACAGGGAAGGTGAAATTATAAAGCTTGCCCAAAAAGGAAAAACATATAGTGAAATAGCTGAGACTCTGCACATATCGCCTAAAACAGTAGACACACATTTTCAAAAAATATATAAGAAAGTAGGTGTAAGCAGGAAGCAGGAATTGTTTAATATTTTTTTTGGTATAGCCGATAGCAGGAAAAATTAGGTATAAAACTATTACAAAATTCTTCAATTTAATAATTCAGGACTTCTCCCTATAAAATTCAGGGTTATTCCTTATTGAAATTTAAAAGCTCAATTACTTTATTGCAATTGGCTTTTGATATTTTATTCTGATAAACAATATACCAGGCTAGTTAAAACCATCATGAAATGTTCTATGAGTAATAAGGGTTAAAGTTATTGGCCAAGTAACCCTGTTAAGCTTTACATTTTGGCTCTGGTTTAAACTAATAAATAACAGAGCCGCTTTTAATATTGAATGGAAAACTAAATTCTTGTTATATATGAATTGTAGAATACCAAACACCGTACAGTATTATTTCATTAATATCTAAACTAACACTATGAGAAAAAAAATCATTCTTCTAACAGGATTTTTTATGTCCACTTTCAGTTCGATCTTTGCCCAAAATGAATTCATTCGATCCCTCGAAGATATTCGTGATGAATGGATACGGCCTGCCTATCCGATTGCTGCCGGCATAGTATTTATTATAGGTGCACTAATTAATATGGGGCATTTTTTCGGCGAAAACCGTGATATCAAAAAAGGTATCAGTAATATATTTGTGTACCTGGGAGTCACACTCGCTCTGATCGGAATTTTCGAAGCTATTTCATCCCTGAGTATTTAATCGTTGGAATTTAAGGTCAAAAAGGGAGTAGGCAAGGAGCCATTGCTTTGGGGAATGAAAATTACACAGTTTATTATTTTCATTTCATTAGTGGTAGTATGTGCTTTTGTACTGGCCAGTGGCCTGACAATTAAAAAAATTGTTATTGTCACCTTAATATTAACAAGCTCCTTTTTTATGCTTCAGTTTCTTTCGAGAAAAGATATTATTAAAACTTTTCTGAACGACCGGTTTCCTGATTTAATTAAAAACGATCTACAATAATCTATGGAGAGACAACTTCTCAGCCAGGTCAGGCCTCTGATATTTTGCCATGATAACAAGGCCTATTCAAATAACGGAAGTATCCTTTATGGATATCGTTTGACGCTTCCGGAGGTTTTCTCACTAGATGAAAATGATTTTGAAGAAATCCATTCAATATGGTATCGGGCTTTAAAGGACTTACCTATAGGAACAATATTCCATAAAATGGATATTTATCTCAAAGAAAAATTCTGTTTTCAGGAAAAAGCAAGCAATTCATTTCTTCAGCGCGTAACACAGCAATATTTCAATGGAAGGCAGAAGCTTACACATCATAGCCTGATATTTTTTATCCTGCCTAACAATGCAATAATGAATGGTGCAGGTATAAGAAATCCGTTTACAAAACCTATAAAGACAAAAGAAGCAATTGAAAGTTTTGAAACGAGTAACAAGTATTTTCACGAGGATATAAGAAAAACTGTTGAATTTCTTAATAGTAGTCGTTATATAAAAGCTGAAGCTCTTGCAGCTGAAGAATTTCGTTATCTGGAAATGAGTTATTTCAATGGATTCTATGAGGATCGTCTGACAGATTTCGACACTCAGAATAGCACTATTGGCGATAAGAGAATCGGTGTATATTCTCTTAGCAGCCTGAATCAATGGGGAGAATCTGTAAGGACAAGTATTGAAGATACCTCCTTAAGTGAGAAAGAATGGGTGTACCATCAGGGATATATGGATTCAATTTCTGTAAGGCTCTTATGCGATCATATTTATAACCAGGTAATATTTATTCGTGATCATTATAATGAGAAAAAGAAAATCGAGAAAAATAAAAATGATTTTTTTGGTTCCCGCCGCTTTTCGCGCGAATATAACAGAACAGCAGAAAAACTGGACGAATACCTCGATGAACTTACCGATGATGAAAGAATACGCCTGGTTTATGGTCATAACAATCTTATATACTTCTCAGCCGAGAACAATGAATTTGATCATCTGACTAATAAAATACCCAACCTGTTTAAATCGGCAGACATTATGCCTTATTATCCTAAAGGCAGAAATAAGATAAACCTGTTTGTAAATTCTTTTCCCGGCTTCGCTGGAAATATTGATTTAGACAATTTTTATGGTCCAATTGACCTGCAGCAATGTCTATGTCTTTTTACCAATGTTGCACCATATCGTGATGATGAAAGCGGTATTTATTTTAACGACCGGCTAAATAATATCCCGGTCAGAAAGGATATTTGGGATAGAGAAAGAAAACGTATAAAAGCTCGTAATTTTTTTATAATTGCCCCTACAGGGGAAGGGAAAAGTGTGCTTTTTAATCATATCA
>CAYMQP010000248.1:4770-6194 GCA_964392505.1 uncultured Bacteroidales bacterium | reverse complement strand
ATGCTTAACCGTAACCATCTCGATAAAATAAAACGCGAAAAATACTTGCGCATTATTCGAACCAGTACCATACAATTGTTGACTCTGGTAAACGATATTATTGATATTTCGAAAATAGAGGCCGGACAGCTTAAAATGCACTTTGTTAAAGTAGATATACATCAGATACTGGAGGATTTACAAACCACTTTTCAGGCTGAAGCACAGCGATTGGGAAAGGATAAAATTAAACTGGTTAAGCAAACAGGCAAACCTCGTTCAAAAATATATTTTAAGTGTGACGAAGTACGACTAAAACAGATATTAAGTAATCTCTTGGGAAACGCACTCAAATTTACCAATGAAGGAGAAATTATTTTTGGGTATAGTATTGAAAAAGATAATACGATACGTTTTTTTGTAAAAGATAGTGGTTTAGGAGTACCAGAAAATGAACAAGAATCGATTTTTAGCCGTTACAAGCAAAGCAGTGAAGGCATGAAATACAAGCATAGGGGTACAGGATTAGGTCTGGCAATTTCGAAAGGAATTGTCGAGTTGATGGGTGGTTCAATCGGTATAAAATCATATGCCGGAACAGGATCGGAGTTTTATTTTACTTTGCCGCTTATTTAATGTGATTGAATCGATCGATACTATTTAACATTAAAATCAAATACTTTTTTATCCTCAATAAATCCTTCCAGGTGATCGTCAATGTGAACGGGACCAATTCCTGCAGGAGTGCCCGTAAATATTATATCACCAATTTTCAGAGTTACAAATTTTGATACATATGAAATAATGGTATCGGTATCAAAGAGCATTTGGGCTGTATTTCCCTGCTGAACAATCTTGTCATTTATTTTAAGTGCAAATGAAATATTATTAATGCTCTGAAAAAGCAATAGATTAATAAATTTCCCCAGTACAGCCGATCCGTCAAAAGCCTTGCAAATTTCCCAGGGTTGGCCTTCATTTTGGCATTTACGTTGAATATCGCGTGCCGTAAAGTCAATTCCGGCGGTTATTTCGTTATAATATCGGTGAGCATATTGTTTTTCGATATGTTTTCCTAAACGGTTAATCTTGATAACTATTTCTATTTCATGGTGGATCACTTTCGAAAACTCAGGTAAGAAAAATGGCTGATTGCCGAGCAATAATGAACTGTCGGGCTTCATAAAGAAAACCGGTTCGTCGGAAACAGGATGATTTAATTCTTGAGCATGCTCACTATAATTTCTGGCTATACAGATTATTTTCATTAGTTATACTTTATTTTAAATCCGATTTTGATTATACTGTTTTTATACTCACCAGCTCTTTCATTTTTTACTTTCCTCACTTTTATTGTCTGCAAAGGCTTTTCTTAATTTAATATTTGTAAGTACTTTTTTTGTATAGAGGGGGAATTCGTTATTTATCATCCAGCCATAATATGC
>CAYMQP010000248.1:0-4760 GCA_964392505.1 uncultured Bacteroidales bacterium | reverse complement strand
GGATCGGTGTCCAAAACATTTGTTACACTTTTACCTTTATATTTACCGAAATTAAATCGTTCAACACCATTCTCATCGTATACAATTCTCCCAACGAAATCAACATTGCGAGTATGACTTGAAAACTTTGCCAGATCTTCCACGTCGTTTTTCAGATCGGAATACTTATCGAGCTGAGCCTTTAGTACTTCGAAAGTTGCATAGGTATCGGCTTCAGCAGAATGTGCTTCTTCCAGTTCTTTATTGCAATAAAATTTATACGCAGCACTCAAGGTACGTTGTTCCTTTTTATGAAAAATTACCTGTACATCGATAAACTTGTGCTTTTTTAAATCAATATCGACTCCGGCACGTAAAAATTCTTCGGCAAGCAGCGGAATATCAAATTTATTTGAATTGTATCCGGCCAGGTCACATCCTTCGATTATTTTTGACAGGGTTTTAGCCAGCTGCATGAAGGTAGGAGCGTCTTTTACATCTTCATTACTGATACCGTGGATATCGATTATTTTTTTTGGAATTGGAATGGTTGGATTTACTAAAAAAGTATTTGATTCTTCTTTGCTGTTTGGGTATATTTTTAAATAGGATAATTCAACGATACGATCTGTTACAATATTGGTACCTGTTGTTTCCAGATCAAAAAATATGAGGGGATTTTTCAGTTCAAGCTCCATACAAGAGGTATTAAATAAATAAAAAAGAGTTTCGTATAACGAAACTCTTTTGAGGGTTTTCAGTTTTAGGTTAATTATTGATCATCATAGGCATTAAGAGCATAAGGATATCTTCGTCATCGCTTTCTTTTTCGAGAGGCAGTATGATGCCTGCTCTCGATGGATCGGATAATTCAAACACAACTTCCGACGATTGCAGGTTTTGCAATATTTCGATGAGGAATGTGGATTTGAAACCAATATCAAGCTCATCACCATCGTACTGGCATGATATTCGTTCAAAAGCTGATATTGAAAAATCGATATCCTGGGCCGAAACGGTTACTTGGTTTCCGGTAAGTTGTAATTTTATAAGATTACTTGCCTGATTTGAAAATACGGAAACCCGTTTTAGTGCATTATAGAATTTTAACCTGTCGATAATCAGTTTATTTGGATTATCGGTTGGGATTACCGAATTATAGCTGGGGTAATTACCTTCAACAAGTCTACAAACCAATGTATAATGAGGTAGAACAAAATGAGCATTTTTATTATCAATTTCTACTACAATGTCACCTTCTTCTTTTGGCAATATATTCTTAAGTAACGATGCCGGTTTTTTCGGAAGAATAAATGATGTACTTGAATCAGCCTTGGCATCGGTACGTTTGTAACGAACAAGTTTGTGGGCGTCGGATGCTACAAAAATTAGTTCTTCAGCCGACAGTTCAAAGAAGATCCCGTTCATTACCGGACGTAATTCATCGTCGGCGGTCGCGAATATCGTATTTGTAAGACCTTGTAATAAAATATCGGCCCCGATTTCAAAACTGGACTTATCTTCTTCTTTAATAACAGGTAATTGTGGAAAATCATTTCCATTCTGGCCAACAATGGTAAACTGACCGTTTTCTGAGCTGATAACAACCCCCAGTGTGCTTGTATTTACATCAAATGTCAGTGGTTGATCGGGGAACTCCTTCAGCGTGTCGAGTAGTAGACGTGCTGGAATGGCAATACTACCTGAATCACTAGTATTTGCGAGTTCCATAGAAGTTACCAATGTCGATTCAAGATCGGAGGCAGTAAGCTCTAGCTTTTTACTTTCAAGTGAAAATAAAATATTATCGAGAATTGGAAGGGTATTTTTTACACTAATTACCCGACTTACGGCCTGAAGATGATTCAGTAATTCAATACTTGAAACTACAAACTTCATTTACTATAGGTTTAAATTTGATGTAAAATCGCAATATATTAATTCAATGGGTATCAATATTACAAAAAATTCAGCGATTAAGTGCCTAGGTATTTTATTTTTTTCGAAAATATTCAGGGGTTACCAGAATTGGATCGAAATCGCTGTAATTAAGCAGTAAAGACTCATTTTCAGAGGTTATTCCATAAAAATAATCCGGATCTATTTTTCCTGACTGCTCATAATATTTCCGGTAGCCGTATAACCTGATAGTATCTTCGGATAAGCTGATTATTCTTAGGTAAAAGAATGTTCTTTTATTTAAAGAATCCACATTTGCATTGCGTATTTCCACATTCTTAGCTGTATATTTAATATCACTGAAATAATATAAGTAACCAAATAAATCATCCTGATTAATATTTCTGAGAGTGTCGGAACCGGTAGCGTTTAATAATACTATTCTTTTGGTATTGTCGCGTTGAATTTGAAATCCCTTCATCGGCTTTTTCGGATATTGAAGTGATATAGAGTTAATGGTTTCAGGGCTGAGATCGATTATCGTATTGCTTTTCCAGTAAATTGGATTCGGATCGAAAAGTTTGATAAGATCAATATACGGGTAGCCCTTTACAGATAAACGATAAATTTTTTTCGAAGGGTAGAACCGTGCATAAAACTGATGATTAAGATAGCAAATATCGAAAGCGAGCTTCGGTTTATTTCGCTTTATAAATCGAACTGATATGCCTGTTTTCATTTTGGTAATAACAGTATCAGTCAAAGCAAGTGGTACTGAGGATAAGATATCAAATTGTGAGGTAACAATGAATATATTTTTAATTCGTTCTGCATCCGCATTTTCATGGCCAATCTTCCAGCTTTCTCCTTCTTTCTGCAATACTGAATTATAAAGCTCTGAGATCAAATGAATTTGTGTTATAACATCAGCATTTTTAAGTTGAAATCGATCTTTGCGAATTCGCAGGGTAGAATCTTTATTTAACCAGGTGATGCAGGCTATTATACCCAGGAGAACACAAACCAGTATTAGAAGTAGAATTTTTCGCATATGCATAAATTACCTTGAATAGCGGTATCTACGGTAATACAAGAAAAGTATTCCAAGGAAGATAACAATAAGCGAAGGAACTGTCATATTTAACCAGATCCATTTGGTGCGTTGCGACGATACTTTTTCTTTGTCAAGTAGTCGAAGCTTAAATTCTCTTCCCCGAAGTTCAATCAGATTTGCATTGTCGGTCAGATATTGTATTATATTCAACAGGAAATCTTTATTTCCAAAAGTCTGCCGAGTATATCGATCGTAACCCAATGGGAATATTGACGGGCCTTGCGATGAGCTACTCACATCGTTTCTTATGATATCGCCGTCGGCAATCACAGCCATCTTTGTGGATTCACTTTTTTCTTTAACATCAGGCGGTGTTTCAAAATAAGTACCTATGCCCCTGTTGGTAAAAACCGATTCGAATTCACCTTCGAGTAGAACTCCGACCATGAGGTGTGATAGATTGAAATCTTTTTTATCCGGTATATCTTTGATTTCCGATAACGATATAATACTGGGAACTTGTTTAATTCTGCTTGAAAAGGATGTTGTTAATAAAGGTGTTTTTTTAATTTTTTTGCGTGCAGAAATAGTATCGATAGGATTGACGAAACGACAAAGTACTGGATTCAGGTTCTGGCTGATGTGATGATTTGGATTAGGATCGATGAGTGGATAATAAAGCCATGGTGCCGGTTGAAAATTAGGCTGGTTACCTATTAGGGCAACATTAACAGGTATTACATTGCATTGTATATCCTGCACCAATACAGGATCAATACGCACACCATACTTGAAGAGCATATCATCGAGATTCAGATCGGCTATAAAAGCTACAGTTTCCCCGTTAACCAGGCTGTCGAGGCTTACCTTAACAGCATCTATCAGCCAGAGTATATTACCTCCATTCATAATATACTGATCGAGTATAAATTTATCGGGTTCGCTAAAAGCTTTTTCGGGTTTAGCTATTATGACTAACTTATACTCATCCAGTACACTAGGTATACCCTTTAAAACACCACGGTCGATCTGATACGATTTCGACAACTCGACTGATATATCGTGTACATCGAGTTCATTTAATTCGCCATGTCCTTCAAGAAAAGCAATTTTTTCAGTTACAGGGTTGGTAATATTTTTAATTGTGCTGATAAGAGTGTATTCGAGACTTTCGAGCGAGTTATTAAGATTCTGTTCAGCGTTTAAACCCGGATTGTTCATCAACAGGTTCACGGGAATATCAATGTCATTATACATAATAATTGCGCCTGGAAAGATAATTTTTTCTGAAACACCTCCTTCTTTATCACGCTGATGAATATTGGTAGGTTTTAATCCCTTTTGGTATAACTGCTCAATGACCTTATTTTGCATATTTGCCGGAATATCGTCGAAAGGATTAACAAATTCATATTGAAACTTCGAGCGTCCATAGATTTTGAATTCTTCGAGCATGTCGTGGATATTATCACGAAAATTTTTAAAAGGAATATTTAAATCACCATCGAGGTATACCCTGATATTAACTATATCGTTCAGGTTTCTTAATATTACTTTTGTGGCAGGAGAAATACTGTAACGATTTTCCGCTGTCAGATCCCAGCGAAAAAACCAGCTTTGACCAATGATATTAATAAACAATATAATGGCCAAAGCAGCTGCCAGACCTATGAGATCATTCTTTCTCACTGATTTGTTTGCTATCAGGCTATCCGATTGTTTTTTTTCTACCATTTTCGGCTGTTAAGTTTTATTCTAGTAAAAATGAGAAACACAACAATGACTGAAATAAAATATAATAGATCACGGCTATCGATCACACCTCTAC
>CAYMQP010000247.1:4018-6202 GCA_964392505.1 uncultured Bacteroidales bacterium | reverse complement strand
CCAATGAATATCCTCCTTGATAGAATCAACATATTCAATATCTTCCTTAACAGGGTTTGTATCATCGTAACGAAGATTGCATTTCCCTTTGTATTTTTCGGCTAATCCAAAATTGAGACATATCGACTTGGCATGACCTATATGCAGATATCCATTAGGTTCGGGAGGGAAACGCAAATGAATGCGTCCGCCATGCTTACCTGTACGCAGATCTTCCTCTATCATGGCCTCTATAAAATTTAGCGATCGGGATATTTCCTCTTTATTCATAAATGCAACGGAATAAATATTATATTTTATTCAGATAATCCTGCAAAAGTAACTAAATTATGCTTTCAGCAATTTTATCTTATTCATGTTTCAGTGGAACGATAATTTCTATCTTCGCATAGAAGTATTTCATAATGGGTAAAATTATAATTGAAGATATTGAAGCATACGGTTATCATGGTCATATGCCTGAAGAGCGAAAGATCGGTGGACGTTTTTTAGTGAATATTGAATTAGATACTGCCCTCAATGAAGCCTGTGAATCAGATAAATTAAAAGATACTTTCGATTATCAGGAAGCTTTTAAAATTGTCAGGGATGAAATGAATATCCCTTCTTCATTACTCGAGCATGTGGCCAATCGTATTGCTAATCGCCTTTTGAATGCATCGAGTCTAATCTGGGCAGTAAAAGTCAGGGTTTCGAAAATGAACCCTCCATTTGGTGGAAATGTTAAAGCAGTATCAGTAGAGTTGTGTAAAGAAAGAGACTCATGAATAACACGCTGAAAAAATGCCCTTCGTGTGGCAGGTTTTTTGAATGTAAAGGGATAGAAGATTGTTGGTGCGAAGGTTATCAGATTCATCGGAAAGATTACTATTGGCTTACACAGGAATACAGTGACTGCCTTTGCCCGGAATGTCTGAAAAAATATGCTGAGTAATATGCTTTCAATACTAAAAAAATATGGTTTTCTAAATTTGAGCTTTATCCTATTATCATCTACCATCGATGCCCAACATTTCATTACAAAAGAATTTGATCGGCATTTATATTTTTTAGAAAATAAATTACCATCAGATTCTTTATATCTGATAATAACTGATTATCCAACCACGGGTATTGCTTTACATATTCGAGAGGATGATTGCCTTTCGGGTTGTTATATTATCGTCGATATTGATACCCTGTATTTTCAGCCCGATTTCGAAAATGCAAGGGATAAGCCGGTTTTATACAGTAACCTTTATACTTTTCCTGTTCCCATCGATTCCTTTCTTTTTAATCCAGGCAATTTAAAATATCCGGTAAATTTTGTTTTTATAAATGCGCAAATGCCGAAGAACAACGTTCAATCTTCGTCGAAAAAAAAAAGCGACGACTGTTCCGAACCCGAAATGATTGATCAGTCGGTTTGGCGTGAAGGATTGTCCGATCCCGATTATGAACGCATTCCAAATGAAGTATACAATGTCATTATCCACCATTCGGCAGGCTCCAATACTGATACCAATTATATACAGGTTGTCCGCAGCATTTATATTTACCACACCGAAGTCAGGAATTGGTCGGACATAGGATACAACTACCTGATTGCCCAGAATGGAGAGATTTTTAAGGGTCGCGATCCAGGATCACTTGAACAGGATAATGTGCTGGGAGCTCACTTTTGTGCTTCAAACACCGGTACTTTGGGAGTATGTGTATTAGGGAACTATATGGAAATAGCGCCACCAATCTATGCTCTCGAATCGCTAATCGATCTTATTACCTGGAAACTGGGAAAAGACAGTCTCGATCCATTGGGTACTTATCCACATCCCTTAAATCCACATCTACATGTTATTGCCGGGCATCGCGATGGTTGTGCTACCGATTGTCCGGGCGATTCACTTTATATTCTTTTTACCGAACTGAGAACAATGGTTATGCAAAAGTTTAACGATTGTGGTTACTTTATTAAATTGCCCGCAACCATTAATGAGCTTTCGCTAGAATTCGATTTCACCATTTCAGATAATGAATTGATAATTTATGATCCTACTGGGCGGGTTAAAAAGATTGGTTTGTTCGATTTACTTGGAAGACCTGTTCTTTCTTTATCAGGTAATAAATCGTCGCCAATTATAAGATTTCCTCTGCCTGTTCTAAAACCTGGTATCTACATATTAAGTATTTTCGATGGGAAAGTTG
>CAYMQP010000247.1:0-4008 GCA_964392505.1 uncultured Bacteroidales bacterium | reverse complement strand
AACTTATAGTAAGCCAAGTCGGTTAAATAATAATTAACAAATTTATTACCTTAGTTTCCATAATCATAAAAAAACCAATAAACCATGAAAAAGTTAGTTAAACTGCTTCTGATTTTTCTATTTGTACTAGTTTCCTGTACCGACAAAATCAGGGAAGTTCGTGATTATTCTATCGAACAATTTATGTCAAACATAAACATGTTTGGCGGTGACTTTTCAGCCGATGAAACAAAACTACTTGTTACATCCGATCAGTCTGGAGTGTATAATGCTTACACAATACCTATAGAGGGTGGCGAATTAACTCCGCTTACTCAATCTGATTCCACCAGTGTATTTGCTATTTCCTTTTTCCCAAATGACGACAGAATATTATACCATTGCGATAACAATGGTAATGAAATTTATCACATTTTCCTGCGCGATATTGATGGAACAGTAAGAGACCTAACTGCCGATTCTGCAGCCCGTTCGACATTTTATAAATGGAATTTTGATGAACAAAGTTTCCTATATGGTTCCAATAAACGTGATGAACGTTTCATGGACCTTTACGAAATGGACATAGAAACATTCGAACCAAAAATGATTTTTAAGAACGCTGAAGGACTTGAATATGAAGGAACAAGCCGTAATGAGAAATACTGTGCATTCTCAAAGCCGATTACAACCAGTAATAATGAATTATATATTCTGGATATGGAAACTGGTGAGTTCACACATATATCGGAGCATACAGGAAATGCAATATACACTGCCACAGGATTCAGTCATGATAACAATTCCCTATTTTACCTCACCGATGAAGGATCGGAATTTACTTACCTAGTTCGGTATGGTATTCCTACCTGTCGTATAATGGTACATATAGGATAACGGGAATTAATGAAGATGCTAGTACGGAAATAAAAGTATTTAACAACGAAACTCAGAGAGAAGTTAAATTTCCCGAAACGGTTAAAGGTGATATCAAAGACCTGAATATTTCGAAAAGTGAAAAATTGATGAGTTTTTGGGTAGGATCGTCAAAATCACCCAGCAACCTCAATATTTACAATTTTGAAACCGGTGAAGTTAAGTTACTGGCTTCAGCCCTGAATACCGAAATAAACCCCGACGATCTGGTTGAAGGCAAAGTAGTCCGGTATAATTCATTTGACAGTCTTGAAATACCGGCTATACTATATAAACCACATCAGGCATCGAAAAAGAGTCGGGTACCGGCACTCGTATGGGTACATGGTGGACCCGGAGGTCAATCGCGGCTTTCATATTTTCCTCTTATTCAGTATCTGGTAAATAAGGGATATGTTATACTGGCAGTAAATAACCGTGGAAGCAGCGGTTATGGAAAAACATTTTATGAGCTTGACAACAGAAACCATGGAGAAAAGGATCTGATGGATTGCATTATGGCCAAGGATTTTCTGGCTAAAACTGGTTATGTCGATACGTCGAATATCGGAATCATTGGAGGTTCGTATGGAGGATTTATGGTTATGGCTGCGCTTACACTGCATCCGGAATCGTTTAAAACCGGTGTAAATATATTTGGTGTTACCAACTGGCTTCGAACCCTTAAGAGTATTCCTCCCTGGTGGGAATCTTTCAAGGCTGCGCTATATGATGAAATGGGCGATCCGGCTGTTGATTCGGCCCGGTTGTATAAAATATCTCCACTATTCCATGCCGATAAGATTATACGACCTTTCATGGTACTGCAAGGTGCAAATGATCCTAGAGTCCTTCAGGTCGAATCGGATGAAATTGTAGCTGCAGCTAAAAAGAATGGAGTTGAAGTTGAGTATGTGCTGTTTAAGGATGAGGGTCACGGATTTGTTAAAAAAGAAAACCAGATTGAAGCTTACGAAAAAATCCTTGTTTTTCTTGATAAACAGCTAAAGGGTTTTGATAAAGAAGAAGCAGAAGAGGATATATAAATTGAAATAATTATATTCGGTGAATGAGCTTAAAAAGCAGAAGAATTGTAACGATGGTCATAATTTCTTCTGCTTTTTTTCAATAATGTATTTTTCTATCTTTGCATGCCTAATTGAAAATCAGGGTCGCGTGGCCGAGTGGCGAGGCAGAGGTCTGCAAAACCTTGTACGGCGGTTCGAATCCGCCCGTGACCTCAAGTATTAAATAGAAAGCTTTGTTAGAGAGATACTTGCAGAGCTTTAATTTTCTTAGGGGACGTTTAAGGGGCTATATTAACTATAATTTATCATGAATATTATCCTTAAAGAACTTTTGGATAATAATCCATTTGAATACTTTGAGATAAGGTTTTGTCTTTTATTTCATAAATATTTCGGTTTCTATTTACTTTATAATGATGATTATAATGACAAAGTCTCTGAAGAGGCAGCCGAAGAATATAGCCGACTAAATTTGTACCTCAATCCTCCTCTCAAACCACGCTCCGATGAGATACTTGAATCTCTACCTGAATACAATGAGTCACTTGAAGTGTTAAAAAATAACTTGAAAACTTCAAGTTATAATATCAATATTATACTTGCTGAATTTAGGCATGAAGTAAGTCTAAATTTATCTCGTCTTACAAAAAATGAAGAGAAAATTGCTTATTTGAGTCATATAGAAAAACTTTTAATTGATTATATACCAAAAAGTAACCGCCAGAAACTATTTAAAAAATTAATTTTAGATACAGAGCAGTATATATTAAATAAAAATCAAGTAAAACCCCTTCTAATAGAAGGATTTGAAATGCTATTTTCCCAATATGAAGAATTTTATCTGAAGATTCAGGAAGAAATAACTTCATTATTTAAAGATATAAGAAAGGAAAAATTTGATTTAAATAATCAGTTAATTGTACTATATTATTTGAGTGAGTTAGGCTATTTTGAGAACATTAATCAAGCTCTTTCAAGCAAATATAAACGAGCAAGATTTATCTCAACGCTTTTCAACCGCAGTTACGACAATGTTTTAAGAAATTTACGTCATTTTAATGAAGAATATCTAAGTTTACAGGACAGAAAAGAAGTTGCTTTTTTTACTAAGAATCGGCTACTTAACATTCTGGAATTAGCTCAAAAAACTGGGTTGAAAGACATTGAGGAAAAAATAATTAGCGATTTAAAATATTTCCCAGAAGAATAGGGTAGTCTTAACCCTACCCCCCCCTCCTGCCATGCTATTTTAGAAATAAAAACAGCATGGTTATAGATGAAAGAATTGTTGAATTAATTTGTGAGCAAACTGCTAATAAAATATTAGCTAAGCTCAAAGACAATGAAATTATTGTTGAGAATACAATATTTCTTGACAGAAGACAAGTAGCTAAGATTATCGGTGTATCATTAGTCACACTAAATGAGTACTGTCGACAAGGAATTATACCTTCCTATAGGATAGGCCGCAGAGTTCTTTTTAAACAATCTGAAATTGAAGAGGCTGTTGAAAAAGGTTTAAGATATTCCCATAACAGGAAGGGAGGTGTGAAATGACCACTTCTTATATACCACTCCCTCAAAAATTGCGCAAAAATGGTTATAGCTATACTTTATACCTGCGAACCGATTTCGAGGCTATTTATGCTCAATGGTATGGCAATGAATTGATTTCTTATGAGGTATTCAAGATTAAAAGAATTCCCGATAAGACAGTAAAAGGAAAGCTCATAAAAGCTCATAAGAAATTCCTAAAGGAAAAAGATTTTGGATATACGGCTTGGAATTATACTAATATAGACGGAGCTAATAAGAAATATAATGAATAAATCAATAATAGGAGGTTTGAAAATGGCAAATACTAGAATTGTACGACCTGATATTTTCATGACAAATTGGTTTTGCAACCTACCGCGTAGAGCAAAATATTTATATATGTGGTTGTATCCTCAAGCTGATGTTGCCGGCTATTGTCCTTTTACTTCACAAAAAGCACAGGTATATCTAGCGATTAAACCTGATGAGGTAGAAAATGCTTTAAATGAATTAGAAAATAGAGTTTTATCTTCTGAGGATTATATTTTGA
>CAYMQP010000246.1:5124-6228 GCA_964392505.1 uncultured Bacteroidales bacterium | reverse complement strand
GTCTATGGCAGAGGGTTTAAATCTTGTGAGTCCTGTTGGCGAAAGGATCACAAATGGAGGTCAGACCTGGAACATAATCGGAGTTATTGAAGACTTCCATATGGAACATTTTAGAAATGAAATAGATCCTATATGTCTTGTTCTGGGAGAAAGTCCAAAATATATATCGGTGAAAGCATCCACATCGAATATGCAGCAACTGATACATAATATTGAGAAACTGTGGAGTGAATTTTCACCTAATCAGGCCTTACAGTATAGTTTCCTCGATGCTGAGTTTGCTGTGATGTATAAGGACGTTGAACGCACCGGGGGCATATTTTTATCATTTGCTATTCTGGCCATCGTTGTTGCTTGTCTGGGTCTTTTTGGTCTGGCCGAATTTACAACGAAAGAACGCACCAAGGAAATAGGAGTGCGAAAGGTAAATGGTGCGAGAATTAAGGAAATTTTATTGCTGCTTAATATAAAATTTATTCGATGGATTGTCATTGCTTTTATTATTGCGAGTCCGGTTGCATGGTATGCAACAAATCTATGGCTTGAGAATTTTGCTTATCGGACTAAAATAGGCTGGTTAAATTTTGTTTTGGCAGGTATAATAGCCCTGGGCATTGCATTAATAACAGTAAGCTGGCAAAGCTGGAAAGCAGCGACAAGAAACCCGGTAGAGGCACTGAGGTATGAGTAGTAAGAAGAGTGATGATACCTATTCATTTTTCGTAGTCCGGTTCTGTGAAAAATTAACAAAAAAGGAATGCAAAAACAACATTATGTATAATCCCTGACATCAAAGATTATAACAAACAAAATGATTAGCAATTATTTAAAAACAGCTTTTCGTGCTATTGTGAGACAACCTTTATTTTTCATCATTAATATTTTAGGACTTGCCGTAGGAATCACTTGCGTTATTTTAATTTCTCTGTGGGTTCTGGATGAATTAAGTTTTGATAAATTCCATGCTAAATCCGATAAGATATACCGCGTTATTATGGACATGGATCAATATGGTAATCTGGCTCAAACTCCACCACCTTTAATATATAAGATCAAAGAAGATTTCCCTGAAGTTATTAATGCAACACGGATTAAAAACTGCCC
>CAYMQP010000246.1:0-5114 GCA_964392505.1 uncultured Bacteroidales bacterium | reverse complement strand
TGAGAATGAAGGAATTTTTGCAGATCCCTCATTTTTTGAAATGTTTTCATTTCCTATTATAAGGGGGAATCAGAATGATTTGTTAAGCGATCCATTTCATATCATACTTACAGAAGATATTGCAAAAAAATATTTTGGTGAAAAAGATCCTTTGAATAAAACATTAATTGTTAACGGATATCCTGTAATCGTTACAGGGATTCTGAAAACAATACCTCAAAATTCTCATCTTCAGTTTAGCTTTGTACTCCCAATTGATTTTGCAGTTCATTTAGGAAACAATTTGAACACTTGGGGAAATGTTAATCTTTACACGTATATTGAAGTTGAAGAGGGAACAAACTTTACAAAACTAAACCAAAAGGTTATACACTTAAAAACCCCCAGGAAGGAATCATTCTTTTTACAACCTCTTAAAAATATTCATCAGGAAGCAGATTATAATGCTGACATAGCTGTTATTAGTGATAAGAAATATGTAATGATATTTTCGTCAATTGCCTTATTTATTTTGCTTTTGGCCTCTGTAAATTATATAACCCTCTATATATCTTCTTCCTTTAATCGTACCAAAGAAATTGGTATTCGAAAGATTATAGGCTCTAACAGAAGAAACATTATCGTTCAGTTTCTTTCAGAATCTTTCATTTATATCATTTTCGCTTTGCTTATTGCGGTTCTACTGATTAAGATATTACTGCCTTATTTTAATACTATCACTCACAAACAACTTTCATTTCTTTTTCCAGATTATAGAGTGTTTGCAGGGCTATTTGTTATTGGTTTGGTATTAATAATATTCGTCGGATTATACCCTGCAATGCTATTCTCTTCCTTTAAACCCTCTAAAATATTGAAAAATGGAAAATCAAAATTAGGCGCCCTATCAAGCTTAAAAAGAGGCATGATATTCATTCAATTTTCTGTAACAACTGTCTTAATCATTGGCATTTCTATAATCTATAAACAACTTGATTTCATCCAACATAAGGACTTAGGCTTTCAGAACGAGAATATTATATATACAGCTTTTAACGGGATTTCGAAACACTATAATGGATTTAAAGATGAACTTTTAAATATTCCTTCTGTCGTAAATATCAGTGCGAAAAATTCATTACCTATTGAAAGTGCAGATAATACAGATGCAATATCATGGCCTAATCAAAGTCCGAATCAGCAATTGCTTATGGAAGCAACTGCGGTAGACTACAATTATATTGAAACAATGGGATTGACAATTGTTGAAGGAAGAAGTTTCTCAATTAATCATGGAACTGATGATCGGGGTGTAATTTTAAATCAAACGGCAGTAAAGCAAATGGATTTGACAAATCCTGTTGGAAAAACAATAAGATTATGGGGACATTATTTAACCATAATTGGAGTGGTAAACGATGCATTGTTCTATTCATTGAAAGAAAAGATCGGGCCGCAGATTCTTTATATGATTCAGGATATAAAAGATAGGGAAATGTCTGATTATGGAGTGTTATTAATAAAAATAACCGGGGATAATATCAAGGAAACGATATCATCAATCAAGACTGTATGGAAAAGCTACTACCCTGATATTCCATTTAAGTTCAATTTTTTAGATAATGCAATAGGCAACAAATACTGGGAAGAACAACGGTTATTCACTATTATGAAATTGTTTGTAATACTATCAATAGGAATATCATGCCTTGGCCTGTTTGGTATGGCAATATTTTCAACTAGGCAACGCATTAAAGAAATAGGTATTCGCAAAGTAAACGGTGCTAAATTATGGGAGATCATAGCCATACTTAACAAAGAGCCTGTTAAATGGGTTGCTACTGCCTTTATTTTTGCTAGCCCCATTGCCTGGTATATCATGCACAAATGGCTCGATAATTTTACCTACAAAACTAACTTCAGTTGGTGGATATTTGCTCTGGCCGGTTTTTCTGCTTTTCTTATTACTATAATAACCGTAAGCCTGCAAAGTTGGCGGGCGGCAACAAGGAATCCGGTTGAGGCACTGAGGTATGAGTGAACATGAGAAAATTTCAGTTTTTTTACCCCAAACCCCTAAAGGGACTTGGGACAGTATAACAAAGTAACTGTTTTGAATAAAGCTGACTAAAATTATATTAAATACAAAATAATTCTAATGAGTATAAGTGATCAGGTTTCTATGTTTTATAATGCTTCACCGGAAATATTTGAGAAAGCCAAATATCTCAGAAAGAATATGACATCTGCAGAGCGAATCCTATGGGAACATCTAAAAGGTAAAAAAATGTTGAATCTGCGATTCAGACCGCAGCATCCAATTTATAAATTCATCGCTGATTTCTATTGTCATCCTCTCAAAATCATTATTGAAATTGACGGAGGTATTCATCATTCAAATGATCAACATAAATATGATATTGATAGAGAAGATGAAATACGAAACTGGGGCATAAAAATAATCCGTTTTAACAATGAAGAAATTGTAAATAACCTGGATAATGTTTTAAACAAAATAAAAGAAGTATGCATAAATCAAACAAGAAAGCCTTTAAGTCCCCTTTAGGGGATTTAGGGGTAATAGTGACTGGCAAAGTTGGCGGGCGGCAACAAGGAATCCGGTCGAAGCATTAAGGTACGAATGAATTTAAAAATTCCATATATGCAGCTGGAATTTAGAGAAATAATTAAAAATTGAAGTAAAACTTTGAATACAATATTACCATGAATAAAAAAGTAAAAACCATTTCAATCGTTCTGCTCATTCTGAATATCTGGGCTTGTCAACGAAACAAAATAAAGGATCCGATACAATTACCCGAAAACAAACAATTGGAACAATTTAATAATTCGATATCGGAGATAATGAATGATCTTGCTGTTCAACAGTATAGCTATGCCGTATGTTCCAATACTAAAACCGTAAAACGCGTTGAACAGGGGATCCGGTTTGATAAGGCGTTTCCGGTTGGCGCAGTTTCGAATATGTATATCAGTACATTGTTACTTCAAAGCTCGGAAAAGGAAAAAATCAATATCCGTAATAATGCCAACAATTACGGAATTGAAGGAGAATTTGGGAAAGTATCCATCAAGAATCTGCTTTCCTTTACTTACAATAGTGCAGGTTTGGCCATAAATTACTCTCCCGAAAATTTCAGAATTCTTTACCATGTGCTGGAAAATGCAACCGGCAAAACAGTATCGAAGTTATTGGCAAAAGAGCTGAAGAGGAAATTAAAGCTTAAGAACACGAACATCCTGGAGAAAGAAAATAAAATCAAATGCATGTCAAGCATGGAGGATCTGATCCGATTCTCGATGGCAATCGACAACCAAAAGCTTTTCAAAGATGAGTATGTCCAGAATCAGATGTTCCGGCCTGCTTACCTGGAAACCGGCGAACGCTGTCCCACAGGACTAGGTTGTTATATCGATATTACTAGTGACAGGAAATATATCTGGTCGACTGGTCAAACCGAAGAATATGCCACATTCTTTCTTAAATCGACCTCTGATTCTTTAAGCCTGATTCTAATTGCCAAATCACCTGTAATGAATACAGCCTTCCGGCTTGAAAACGGAGAATTGTTAAACACTCCGCTTTTTTATGCCTTTGAAAAAACACTGCTTGAAACCGATTCAGCGGCTGTGTCGGTAGATTATTTTGATAATTATAATTCCATACGGAAATCTATGCAAAAGATGTTGGATTCAGGGAAACGGGATGCTGCCCATCAGGAACTCTCATCATATCTTACTCTCTATAAAGCAGTTCAAAATCAGGAACGTTATGATAGTCTTGCTGCGATATATATGGAGTATTTTCCGAACGATATACCTATCGAAGTATTATCACAGCAGCCTATTGCCAAGATCGATAAGGCAATGGATTACGTGCGTATGCAACGAACTTTTACCCTCCCAAAAGACACAGTACTAAACCTTCTGGCTGCAGGAGAATTTACAAAGGAAATGTCCTTGAACCCTTGGGAATATGACAATGTGGAAATGTTTTTCGATTTGAATCATGAAAGGGGATCGGAATTTAATAGTGGGGCCGATGACCGGCAGTACCGGTATAATTATGATTACCCTGGGGTGACAGGCAATGCTCCAAGGTATGATAGTATAACCCTCGTACAGTATGATGTTTCACCAAATCGGTTCAACTTCGAAATCGCTATTCCCTGGACTATTCTTTTTAACTCTGATACGATCCGTCCGGAACCTAAGCAAATTATGGGTTTTGATATTGCCATCGCCGATAATGATGCTGAAGTGCGTGAAGGATCGCTTGCCTGGCATTCAAAACTCAATGAAACACCATGGTCGAATACCAGTACTTATGGTACTATGATCCTTGTTAAATCTCCAGGTCCCCGGAACGATACAATATGCTATGCCTTATTAAAATCGCACAATGTTGAAATGGACGGTCAGAACAAAGGAGAATGGGACGGAGTTCCGCGATATCCTATCGACAAGGAGTTCATGTCGGGCATAACTGGTCCGGACGATCAATCGGGCTGGTTCAGGGTACAATGGAACAACGAATATCTGTATTTCCTGGTCGAAGTGCAGGATGATGTAAAACGTCTGCTTGATAAGAATGGTGATTACGGATGGATTACCACTGCCAATGAAGATACGATATGGATAATGACTGAAGCAAACAGTATGTATGCAGGGGGAGAACCGTCGAACAGATATACAAAGGCAACATTGCCTCTTAAAGCAGGTAAATATACACTACACTATCAAACTAATCAATCAAATTCATACGGGCATTGGGTACGAGACAGACCCGATATTACATTCTATGGGATTGTACTCTATTAGCCAGGTAAACAGTTGATAATGATTTCCTTAATTAATGCTAACTAATACACGTCAATAAAATTCGTATTCTATCATTTTAAAATAACCATACTATGAAACAAAAACTTCAACGTAGAAACTTTTTACGAAACAGCCTGATTGCGATTTCAGGCTTGCTATTCATCCGAAACCGGGTAAAAGCCGGATCAACGGTGAATCCTATATCTGGGGCTAATCTTCATTCGACTAATCAAACCCTTGAAGTAATTAATAATCTGCACACAACACATGGAAATTTTCAGGACAAGCCCTGT
>CAYMQP010000245.1:0-6285 GCA_964392505.1 uncultured Bacteroidales bacterium | reverse complement strand
AGGGTCGCCTTCAGATGCTCTCAGGATCACTTCACCTCCCATTTCTTCAATATACTTTATAAACAGCTCTTTATCCTTAAGCCATCTTCCCGTATTTGAAACATCCATCAGAAATCCTACTCTTGCTTTTCGTGAACAATTACTTAAAAGCAGAAGTCCTGACAGAACAAGGATTGCGAAATTTATATATTTTCGTTTCATATGGGTATGATTTATAAAAGAAGAAATCGATTCTATAAGATACAAAATTGTAAGACGCTAATCAATGATTTCTGAAAGGGATTGATGAATGGATTAGTCATAATTATCTTATTTAATTGTACTTAGATAATATGATATATTCCGGTGATATTGCTCACCAATCCTGGATTTAAGCATTTTGTAGCATCCCATGAGCTTACAAGTAGCTTCTTTATAAGAATTTAGTCTTAATTAAAAATCGGGTAGTGGAGGTATTTTAGAGCATGGAACAGCACCTCGCCTATCGCAATTAATGGTGTACATCAAACCTAATCCCAGGTTAAACTCATTCCATTTAAAATTATAACGGCATTCGAAAAAAGGATACAAACATTTCATTAGTTTTCGCGAAACACCCACTCCTAATTCTACTCCTAAGTTTGAAAACTTACCCTGCCGGTAATCATTATTATCATTATTTATCCAGCCATTATATGAAAGGTTTATCAATGTATAAAACGACCAGCGGTTTATACTATAAACTCCTAAATGCACACTCGATCCCAAATAAAATTCGTGTATCGGACTAAAAGGAGGATAATAGGATAGTTGCGGAACAATACTGATACCTTCGAGTAAATTAATGCTTTCAATAGGGATTTCTGCTCTTAATCCAAATCCTAAACTTTTGGTATGGGGATTATACACAACCGATCCGCCAATACGGTTTTGCTGTGAAAACAACATGTTGCTGCAGGAGAATAAAATGACAATTTGCAGAATCTTAATTGCTTTATATAGTGGCATCTGATACGGTTTTAGTTAGTTTGTTTTAAAACGTATTATTTCCTTATATCGTGTATTGGAGGAGTTAAATTTAGAAACGGCAAATTATGGTGTCTTGTGGCATTATTATGTTAGTTATAACTACAATAAGATGTAAAATTCTAATAATCATCAATGGACAGAATGAGATTTATTAATGGTTCAATACGTCGATAAATTCCCTGACAACTCTTTCAAAAGAAAATTTCTCCTGAACAATTTTAATTCCCATTTTCCCAAAATCATCACGCAAATTTTGGTTTTTTATAAGTGTAATAAGGTAGTTGGCAAATTCCGTGGTATCAAATGGTGAAGCCAGAAATCCGTTAATACCGTGAGTTACCAGTTCGGGATTTGAGCTAATATCGAATGCAACTATTGGTTTTGAAGCTGCCATGGCTTCGGCAAGAACAAACCCAAATCCTTCCCACCGCGATGAGAGCAAAAATATATCGATGGAATGCATGAAGGAGTAAATATCATCGATAAATCCCAGGAAAAGAATACAATCGTCGAGTTGTAATTTATTAGCTTTTGCCCTGATTTTTTGCTCCAAAGGTCCGTTACCGGCAAGAAGTAATTTAAATAATATTCCTTCATCTTTTAACCGATGTGCCACATCGAGCAATATTTCGTGACCTTTCTGGTATACCATTCTGCCCAGATTACCAAGGACCATTTCATTATTCACTGGAGTATAAAATCTGTTGATTGGTAGGTTTTTTGCAGTAGGTAATTCAATGCCATTGTATATTACCCTGATTTTTTCTCGTAGAAACAAATTCTTATTTCGTTCAAGAATTGTCATTTTAGTTGCCTTAGAATTTGCAATGACATCGGTTAGTATCTTGCCAAAAATGTAACGATTTATAAAAGAATTCTTTATTGGAACTGCACTTCCTCTACGGTAAATAATTCGCTTCACTCCGGCCCACTTAGCCGCTATTCCTGCAGCTTTTATATCGGAAGGTAAATTCATTACAATAACAATAATTTTTTCTTTCTTGAAATATCGCCTCAGCCTCACCATTTTCATCATATTTAAAAAGCTGAGATTCCCAATCCTGAATGTCTTAAAGGGTATAATGGTTTTTTGCAATCGCCTGGCTAATTCACTTTTTCGGTTAGCGACAAATACTATATCATAATTCAGCTTTTTTAACTGTAAAGCCATTTCGAAATGCCATTTCTCGCCACCACCCCAGATTTTTGTTGAATTAAAAAAACAAATTTTACGGTTTATTAGTTCTGGCGATTTTCGGGGTTTCCGGCTATTTGTCATATTCTAATGCTTAGCTTACATGAAAATAAGTGATCAAAAGTAAGAACTGAAAGAACAGATAAAATTGCTTCCTTCGGTTTTTTAAACCGGAATTTCATGAGTTTATAGTTAATTGAACCAAATCCCAACTGATAACATTTATAATTTGCTATATGAGCTATATCTACTGAAGAATTACACATACTGATTAATAAAGCTGAGAGTAAAAATAGAATTATTCTTTAAAATATAATTTATACTAATAGGCTGGCAATGTATTCTTTTTCTAAAGTAGTATCACTTTTTTAGCAATGACTCATTATTATATGAAAACTTGTTGTGCTATTATACTGAAGCAGATTTAGTATACTTCTAATTCCATTATCATGAGGTAGTAGTGGAAAATTAATTCTGGATTACAATTTATAATGCAGGTTATTAATTAATTCTTCCACCTTTTGACATCCAATTTTTTTATCAAACTTTTCGCGAACTAAATTCATTGATTCCTGTCGGAGGTGGCTAACCAGTCTATTCTGAGTTAACAGATGTATAATTTTCGAAGATAAATCTTCCAAATTACCTGCACGGAAAAGTAATCCGTATTTACCATTTTCCAGCAATTCGGTATTATAATCGGAGTACCGGGCAATAACAGGCACCCCTGATGCCATAGCCTTTACAATTACCATATCATAAGGTTCTCCGGACCAGTTCATAATGAAATAATCCAGGGCTCTGAAAAAAGTGATAATTTTTTCGGAATAGGGTCTGAAATGAACATACATTTCTACCTGACATTCCTTAGCCAGATTCTTCAAAAAACTATAATATTCAATTTCTTCATTACTACTGGTTTTCCCCATGATTAACAGGTCTACATCGTAGTT
Organism: uncultured Bacteroidales bacterium; assembly: GCA_964392505.1. Taxonomy (GTDB): domain Bacteria; phylum Bacteroidota; class Bacteroidia; order Bacteroidales; family UBA10428; genus UBA10428. The sequence goes on along the minus strand of CAYMQP010000245.1, from coordinate 3,129 downwards.
ATGACGGTGCAAAAGTTGTATAACGCGAATCAGGAAGTCTTGCTTGTGTTTTAAATTGTAATGGCCAATCGATCCTAATATTACTTTTTCCTGAGGAAGTTCAAGAAGTTTTCGCGCTGCCTTCTTTGTAAGAATATCGTTTACGTAATACTCGATGTCGATGCAGGGGGGAATAACAAGTAATTGGGCAGGTTTATATCTCGTCATTTCGATGGCTTGATCGCGCAAATAATTGGATGGTGTAATCCATGCGTTGATAGGTCTGAAAAGTAACGAATACAAATAAGGATGTTTTTTGAGCCGTAGTATGGATTGCTGTATAAAAATAAGATTAAGTATTCGATAGAAGAATATTTTTGTTAAGGCAGCCACAAGAATATCGCGCGGCCGAATGATAAACATAAAGCAAATGTGATTTTTTCTTAGAGTTCGACTCAGCTGCCATGCTTTCTTAACATTATTATAGCCTTTTGTTTTATCAGTGAATATTATTGTAATGGCACGTTCTATGGCAATTTTAGTAATAGTATAATTTTCTGATGAAAGCAGAATTACCTCATTATTTTCACTGGTTAACCATTCCATGAAGTGAAGTACATTCTTTTCCATTCCTCCATAGCAATCCGATCCCATATAGAATGCTATTTTCCTCTTCAGCATGAGGTTACTCGTTTATATATATTCTTTTTACTCGCGATGATACATTTGTTAATATTTCATAGGGTATGGTTTCAATTTGTCTGGCCAGTTTTTCAATTGGATTTTGTTCTCCAAAAATAATGACTTCATCACCTTCTTTTGCACCTGTGTCGGTTACATCGATCATACTCAAATCCATACAAATATCACCGATAAAAGGTACAGGCTGATCCTTAATAATAACCTGTCCGTTTCCATTTCCGAGCTTTCGATCGAGTCCATCGGCATAACCAATGGGAATAATTGCTATATCCGAATCACGCGATAATATACCTCGTCGATTATATCCCACCGTTTGATTTTCAGAAATTTTTTTAATCTGTGCGATGCTTGTTTTTAATGTACTTACAGCTTTTAGTGAGGCTTCTTTAGTTGAAATACCATGTAACCCGATTCCAAGACGAACCATATCGAAATGTGCCTTGGGGAAACGTTCAATTCCGGCAGAATTTACAATATGCCTCATAGGACTATAGTTCAGTTTTTCCGATAGGAATTCGTAGATTTTGGAAAATTGGTTAATCTGCTGAAGGGTGAATTCATCTTCATCAGGATTGTCGGCAACAGCCAGGTGTGAAAATATGGCTTTTACCCATATGCTTTTTAAACGAACCAGTTCATCGGCAAGCGTCTGGATTTCATCAGGCATAAATCCTAACCTGTGCATACCTGTGTCGATTTTAATATGTATAGGATATTTAGGTAACTGGTTATGTGCCAATACTTCCGAAAAGGAATGTAAACCGCTGAAAGTGAAGATTTCAGGTTCCAGGTTATATTCTACAATCTTCTCATAACTTTCAATGGTGGGCGCCATTACCATAATCGGGAGTGTAATACCCGCATTACGCAATTCGATACCCTCATCAGTAAAAGCTACTCCAAGGTAATCTACTTGTTGATGCTGCAGTAAATTGGCTATTTCATAGCTCCCACTTCCATATGATAATGCTTTTACCATCACCATAATACGGGTGTTTGATGATAGCAAACTACGAAAATAATTCAGGTTGTGTACCAGGTTGTACAGGTTGATTTCCAACACAGTATTATGTTTTTTCTCTGACAACACATTTACAATTCGCTCAAATCCATACTCTCTGGCGCCTTTTATAAGTATAGCCTGGTTTGATAAATCGATCTTTGGCAATGCTTCCAATAATTCAGATGTAGTTTTAAATCGGAGTGTTTTTTCCGGTAAACTCTCAAATTCTGTTAAATCCTTACCTACAGCAATAAACTGATTTATTTTAAATGCTTGAATTAGTTCTACTACTTCGGAATATAATTCGTCGGGACTCTTCCCCGATTGTTTGATATCCGACAGTATCAACGAATGACTTGAGTGTTTTTTTTGCATAGCTAGGTAATCGAGAGCGATACGCAGGGAGTTTATATCGGAATTATAACTATCGTTAATGAGAGTACTATTATTAATGCCTTTGATATGTTCAAGCCGCATGGCAACCGGTTTAAGCCGCCCAAGCGCATTATCGATCTGCTCAATTGTGAATTTTTGGTGTAGCATAAAACAAGCAATATGAAGGCAGTTTTCGATCGAAGCACTATCGGTAAATGGTATATTTATTACTCCCCGCGTTTTTCCCGAGGTAATATTAACTTCTGTAAAACTTTCTTTTATTAGGATATTATTTACACTCAGAAAGCTTCCTTTGTGTTTTACCGACCAAAAAACTTTATTGCAGGCAAGATTTTCTTCATTTATTGCCTGATGTATTAATTCATGATCGCGGCAGTAGTATAATGTGCGAGCATGGGAAAATAGTTGTAATTTTTCACGGATTTTTTCTTCCAAACTTGAAAAATTTTCCTGATGTGCTGGTCCTAAGTTGGTTACTATTCCATAGTCGGGGACAATTATTTTTCTAAGTCGAACCATTTCTCCCGGCATGGATATACCGGCTTCAATGATTGACCAATCGGCTTGAGGATTGAGCATCCATATGGATAACGGTACACCGATTTGTGAATTATAGCTTTTAGGGCTCCTAGTAACAACTCCGTAATGTGAAAGACATTGAGCAAGCCACTCTTTAACAACGGTTTTACCATTACTCCCTGTTATGGCAACCACGGGCATTGGAAGAGTTTCGCGATACCAGCCTCCTAATTGCTGTAATGCCTTAATACTGTTACTAACCTGTATATAATTCACATTTGCTATTCCCTTTGTAACGTTATCAGTTCGTTCTATTAGAAAATTATTAATACCTCGTTCTATAAGTTCAGGAATATAGGTATGACCGTCGTGACGCGGTCCTTTAATAGCAACGAAAATATTCCTATCACTCTTTGATGTATTTCGGCTGTCGGTTTCCAGCGATTCTATTAACTGCTTACCGTCACCATTAAGCTGTCCGTGGGTAATAGAAGCTATTTTCTCCAGGCTGAGTTGAGGCATAGTAAAAA
>CAYMQP010000244.1:0-6286 GCA_964392505.1 uncultured Bacteroidales bacterium | reverse complement strand
ATTTACTCGTTTACTGATGAATTGTTTTTACTTTTTTTTAAGAAGTATAATAGAAAGATTGGCGCTAAAAAAAAATCAGTACCTCAAATACTTATTACTTATTGCTATAAAATAAAAATAGCAGCCTTTTAAAACAGCTGCTATTGAATAAAAACCCTGTTAATCAGCAAAGAGAGACAGAACAGACAGCAATTATAATACGTTAATCAGGGTAACCTGGCAGGCCATCAATTTGAGGATACTCAACACCGTTACGGATAAACACATAATGAATCGAAACGTCATACAAATACACTGTTGTATTTGTTTCGCTGGTATTTTCAATTCGTAATGTTAGGCCAGAATTTGTATAGTCACATGCGCCCTGTTCAGGAAACTGTTCCCAGGAATAAAAATAAGGAGAATGGCGACATTGACGGTAGGTTGGATTTGACCAGGATCTGCAATCAATTAGTTGCAGGTCGTTTAGAGTGAGAAAAGGATCGGTTCCATTATTATTACTGAAAGTGGCAGAAATGTAGTAGAACAATTTGTATTCATTAGTGTCGGGATTGGAAATATTCGGACTTCCAATTAAACGATTAGTATATGCGCATGCTAGATCAACTACCTCACCGGTAGTTAAAGTACCATTCCAGTTGTTAATAAGTGTACGGCCGCCTGCATAAACATAATCATGACGAATATCTTCCCTGAGACTTTCACTAGTGGCTGCATATAAAGCATAAGGTACGGAAAGCAATTTGGAAATACCCAGAATTTCATAATCTGTTCCTCCTTCTGGATCTATCGACATTTGGATATAATATTCTGCAGCTCCCCAATCAATCGATCCGATATTACCTGTTGCGATACTTCCTTCTCCGATATTGAAACTAATAAGACCGTATTCGTTTGTAGTTACAGTATGAGTTTCGGAAAATTCAATCGATCCGGTTTCACCTCCACGGCGGATAAACAATTCAAAAGTAACATCCTGATTAGTAATTAAATTACCGTCGGAATCGCGTACAACTGCTTGGTATTTAAATGCATTTGGAGCTTGCGAATAAATATTGCTTAGTGCAAAAAATAATCCGATTAATAAAATTATAATGTGTTTCATTTTAGTTTGGTTTGATTATTTAATATTTTGAATTTTAAAGAGTTATCTTAAATGTAAGATTTATTCTTTGACGATTTGAAATACTTTCGGTTCATTATCGTTAGTAAATACTTTCAGAAAATAGGTGCCTGTTACATATGCTGACATAGAAAAACTGGTCTCTTCTTGGTAAACATTTGTTTCGAATAATATTCTGCCATTCAGATCATAAAGTATAAGATGGTTATCATCTGCTTTATTGGTGATACATAATGTGAGTACATCCGTCACCGGATTAGGAAACAGCAAAATTTCATTTTCCGATTCCGGTGTTTCTTCCAAAGAAGTGATTGTGTAAATTACCTGGTGCATTCCTTGATTGAGGATACAATCAGTCGATATAAAAGTTTCTGAAATCGGTTCACCAATAGTAAAGTTAAGATGAACCGATTCTGTTTCGGCAGAACAGCCGGTTGTAGAAATTACTTCTTGTGCTATAACAGCACATGTTATAAAACATGTTAAATAAAACATGAAAACGATTTTTCCAATGATTCTCATACACTTATAAGTTTTAGTTGATTATAATATGTTAAGTACGGTTCGATTCAGAATTTTGGTTAGGAAATTATTGCGGTTTTATAGATAATAACCTTACTTATTAACACTTAGAGTCAAATTAGCAATTATTTATAGCCAAAACCTTTTTGATAAACCAAGGATTATAGTAGCAGCTGAACGACTTTTTACTCCCGACTGTCGAGGAACATCCATATAAAATATTTTCAGGTTGAGATTATCGGATTAAAATCCGCTAAACATTATATATGGAAGGCGGGGGTACCCTTTTAAGTACCAGTGCTGTTCGTGCAGGAAGGTATAGTTTTAACCAGTTCGATCCGGAAACTCCACCCATACGCTGGGCATAATAAATAACAGTATGATCGACATTTCCAACTCCACCGAATGCTTTATCATCGGTATCGAGAACAATAGTATATTTTCCGGGCGTGACTTGAAAACCATAGTCAGTAAAGGAATGGCTAGGATTAAAATTGAAGACAAACAGCAACATGCCCCGCTCATAGGCAAGTATCTGATCGCCCAGGTTATCGAACAATTTATTGCACCAAAGCTGATCAAGAAAACCATATTTTTTGTGAAGTGCAATCATTTCGCGGTCAAAATCGGCCATTAAATGAAAACGTAAATCAGGGTTATCAACAAGGCTCCATTGCCTCCGGGCATATTTATACGACCAGTTGTTTCCCTCGCGTGGGAAATCAATCCATTCGGGATGGCCGAATTCATTACCCATAAAATTCAGATAACCGCCTCCAGAAGTCGAAAAAGTAATTAACCTTATCATTTTATGAAGAGCCATACCTCTGTCGATAATCAGATTCTGCGATTCTTTATTCATAAACCAGTACATTTCCTTATCGACCAAACGGAATATTATTGTTTTATCGCCAACCAGTGCCTGATCGTGCGATTCGGCATAAGCAATAGTTTTTTCATGAGCACGTCGACCGGTAAGTTCATGAAAAAGTTCGGTAACATTCCAGTTTTCGTCACTTCGCTCCTTGATAATCTTAATCCAGTAGTCAGGAATTCCCATTGCAAGCCGATAATCGAATCCAATGCCGCCTTTTTCGAAGGGTTCTGCAAGTCCGGGCATTCCACTCATCTCTTCAGCTACGGTAATAGCTTGAGGATTTACTTCATGGATAAGTTCATTGGCCAGTGTCAGGTAAATTATTGCATCTCCATCCTGTCCTCCGTCGAAGTAATAATCGTAACTTGTAAAGGCACGCTCAAGTCCATGATCGTAATATAACATACTTGTAACTCCATCAAACCGGAATCCGTCGAATCGGTATTCCTCGAGCCAATAACGGCAATTCGAGAGCAGAAAATGCACTACGTGGTCCTTCCCATAGTCGAAGCAGAGTGAATCCCATGCCACATGTTCACGTCGCGGTCCGGAATGAAAATAGAGAGAGGAATCGCCATCGAACCGCCCCAAACCTTCCACCTCGTTTCTAACAGCATGGGAATGCACCAGATCCATAATTACGGCAATACCCTGAAGGTGAGCTTCGTCAATAAGGGCTTTCAGATCTTCAGGTGTTCCAAATCGAGAGGATGCAGCAAAAAAGTTCGATACATGGTACCCGAATGAGCCATAATATGGATGCTCCTGAATAGCCATTAATTGTATTGTGTTATAACCTGCTTTTTTTATCCGGGGTAATATTCGTTCTCTAAATTCGGTATAAGTACCTACGCGCTGATCTTCGGTAGCCATCCCGATATGTGCTTCGTAGATTAAAGGATGATCAATACTGATTTTCTGAAACTTAGATTTCCATGTATAATTTTCGGGTGCCCATACCTGGGCATAGAAAATTTTAGTTGTATCGTCCTGTATACATCGGTTTGCATAAGACGGAATACGATAACCCTGGCCTCCTTTCCAGTGTATGGAAAGTTTGTATTTCTGGCCATGTTGCAATCCATTTTCAGGGAGTTGCAACTCCCAGTTACCTTCCTTTAATCGTGTAAATCTATAATCATCATTTTCTGCCCAATTATTACTATTACTTACCAAGTAAATATCGATTGCATTCGGAGCCCATTCCCGTAATACCCATCCATTTTCGTTCTTATGAAGGCCATAGTATAAAAATCCAGAAGCAAAGTTTTTCAGACTCTCGGATGACTTTATGAAATCTTCTTTGCGTTTTAATGCAGCTTCATATCTAAGTCGTATTATCTCTGAATAAGGCTCTAACCACGGATCTTCCTGAACGATTACGGGTTTTGTCATATCTGTATCTTTCTGCGCTTCCCGTTTAAAGATAATATTTAATTATAACAGTATGTGAAGAAGAATGTTTGAAATATACGTTACCTACTAAGGATATACTACATGCTATTTTTTAATGCAGTTTTCTATGAGATTCCTTAGAATTTTTTCAGTTTGACCCTAAAGAATTTAAGATATTTTAAAACCCGATTATACGTTTTTCAACAGTCTAGGAATAAATTAAGATTTTATAATTATTTTACTAATATCATTTTTTTAAAATCCACGATCTGATCATCTGCCACCAACATATAAAGGTATATTCCATTCTGAAGATTTTCTCCCTGAACAATAACACTGGTATTTCCCCTATTGTTAACCGGTATTATTTGTATCAGTTCTCCTTTCATGTTGTATATAATAATCTCTGCCTCTATAACATATTCCGGGATATACATGCCGATTTCCACATCTTCCGAAAAAGGATTGGGTCGACTCTGTATAAGGCTTAAACCTTCCGAACTTACTGATTGAACAGGGGTGATTCTATCTCCATACATACTTAATAACTGATTAATTTGCTGTTGTTGATCGGCTACAATACCTTTTAACTCTTCATTAGCAGCACTTAGTTCCTGCACAGCTTTTACCAGGGGAACTACAAATTCCGCATAGCGAATTCCATAGTAATCCTTATCATTTTTTGGAGCATCAATACCATGGAATGAGTATCCGTTTTCTTTTACTATCTCTTCCACCTCCTGGGCTATAAAACCAGTATGGATTCCCGACATCTTTCTTTTATTTGCTAATAATGAATCTGGAATTCCCAGCGATTTATTCAATGCTTCGAGGTTAACGGTATAGCTTACGGGTTTCAACTGGTTGATAAAATCAAGCCCTGTTGTAACTTCTTCCACATCTTGTTTAAACCGGCCATCGGAGAAAGTTGTCCAGCTTACCTGACCTCCTATGCTGGTTACATTAGTATTGCCTATTCGTGCTTGGTGAGATGCAGTAACTATTGCTGAATTACCAATGGAGATAACATTCATCAGATCGGGTTTAGAAAAATTAGCATAGTGTCCAATTGCGATATTATTTTGACCTGTCTGGTTTATCATACCAGAATTAGTACCAATGAATGTATTATTAGTTCCGGTAGTATTATAATATCCAGCAGATTTCCCAATAAAAGTGTTATTATATGCATTTACATTATGAAAACCACTGTAGTAGCCATAAAAAGCATTACTGTGTCCGTTAATGTTATTTTTACCGCTTTCATTACCTACAAATGTATTATAGGGAGCAGTTAGATTATTTAAGCCTGCCTTGTTACCAATAAAAATATTATGATGTCCAGTAGTATTGTTTAAACCACTAGCATTGCCAGCAAATGTATTGCAATTCCCGGTAATATTATTCAAACCACATGAGTTACCAATAAATACATTTTCCATTCCAGTAGTATTTGAGTAACCGCATTTAAAGCCTGAAAATGTGTTTTGTACTCCAGTTGTATTATTATAACCACACATATAGCCTAAGAAAACATTATTATACCCACCAGCAGAACTTTTTCCGCTGGATTTTCCTATATAAGTATTAGAGTATCCAAACGAATTATTAAAGCCACTCGAATCACCCACAAAAGTATTTCCATAACCGTCCAGGTTATTTTTACCGCTTCGTAGTCCCAGGAAAGTATTGAACTCGCCGATTGTGTTTTTATTACCGCTCTCGTATCCTAAAAAGGTATTATGGCGTCCGGTGGTATTTTCATAACCACTAGCATAACCAACAAATGTGTTTTTATGTCCTGTAGAATTCCAGTAACCACTGCCGTAACCAAGAAAAACATTGCGATCTCCGATTGTATTATGCATTCCGCTCCAAACCCCTATAAACACATTGCCGGAGGCTGTGGTATTGGCGTTACCGCAATAATAACCTTCAAATACGTTATAACTCCCGGAAGTATTGAAATATCCGGACAATGCTCCTGTATAACTATTTCTAATTCCGGTAGTATTATTAAAGCCGCTTTTATAACCAGTAAATGTATTATCACTTCCTGAAGTATTATTATATCCGGCTTGAAATCCGGTAAACGTATTAGTTTGCGAGAGTGTCAACATTGAACACCCTATAATTCCCATTATTAATCCTAACTTTTTCATTACTTTATTATTTTAGGTAAACATATTTAATTGTAAAATCCTCAGTTCATTTTATATCCCGAAAAACCTTTTGTCTGCGGGAAGATAAAATATAACCGGCGGAGCTCTTGTATACATTGTATTTTTATAAATTTCCCGTTCAAATACATGTACGCATCAGGAGGTAAGCTCGGCGACGGTTATAATTCCATATGCTTGGTATAAAAC
>CAYMQP010000243.1:0-6288 GCA_964392505.1 uncultured Bacteroidales bacterium | reverse complement strand
ATCGGACGAACTCAGGTTGACTGGCACACTTGTCGATCTTATTTTTGGTTCGAATTCTGATCTTAGGGCCGTTGCTGAAGTCTATGCCTGCAGCGACTCCCAGGAAAAGTTCATTAAGGACTTTGTGGCGGCGTGGATCAAAGTAATGAACCTTGACCGTTTCGACCTGTAGTGATTACAGTTCAGCTGAAGAAAAGGTTGTAGAGTTATTTTTAGTTAAGAGATGATCTGGTGACAGGTCATCTTTTTTGTTTTCAAATCAAAAAGTATTATTCTTAACCGATCAATTATGCTTTTGTGATTTTTGTTGCACGATAAGAAATCACATTAACATCCTAACGATCGAATATTTTAAATTCTTTGTATCTGATTCCATAAATTATTCACGGATTTTTGGTTTAAATAATTGATTTTCACTTCAGTAATATGTAAATTTGATATGAAAAATCTACCAAGCCATGTATAAAATAAATCGACGCGAATTTCTAAAAAAAAGTGCGGGTACAACCATCGCACTGTTAACGCCATTGTATTTCACAAATTGTCAGGAAGACCAGTCACAAGGAGAAAAATCACAGGTGGCTGCAATTCTCGGTAACGATTTGGATTCAATGACAAGAGATGCCATTGACGCATTAGGTGGAATGCAAACAATCGTATCGGAAGGGGAAACGGTTTTTATAAAGCCCAATTTTGTTACTTTCCCCTGGGCACAAACTAATAATTGCTTTCAAATTGGTGAATGCACAAAACCTGAGATTATTATTGCTGTGGCAGAAGAATGTTTAAAAGCCGGTGCTGAAGAAGTCATTATTGGTGACGGGTCTCACCTACCTACATTCGATTGGCAATATGCGATCACTCTGGATGGTAGTACTAATCTGGTAGCAGAAGCTGCACGCCTCGGTTCCTTGTATGATGGAAAAGTAACATTAGCATGTTTAGAAACAGATTCTCCGGGCTGGGTTGAGGTTCCCTCTATTACACCATTAAATACAATTGCCATATCAAACCTTGTTGCTAATGCAGACAAGGTCATTTCCATTCCTGTTGCTAAAACACACTCATGGGCCCAGCTTACTCTTGCCTTAAAAAATTTCATTGGTATCACACCGTTATCACTTTATGCGCAATTGATTGATAACACCTATTGGAATCGTGGTACCTTTGATCACAGCAGCCCACAAGCAATTGCACAGGTATACCTAGATATTGTAAATAGTATAAAACCAGATCTTTCCATTGTTGATTTTTCTATTGGTGTTGAGGGCGACGGCCCCACCATCACAAGCTCGGGTGGTACCACTATAGACATGAAAGATCGTCTTGGTTCATGGGCCATTATAGCCAGCAAAGATATTATGGCTGCAGACGCAACAGCCGCACGTATTATGAGTCACGATGTGGAAAAAATAAAACAGCTTACAATGGGTTTTGATATGGGCCTTGGTGAGATAAGAGAAAACTCGATTGAAGTATTAGGTGAAAAACTCGACAATTTACGAGTATCATGGCAACCTGCCACATTAAGGTCGTGGTAACCTGCTACATTAAAGGTTATAATATCTTTTATTATTTCATGGTTATAGGTTTCTATTTAGCATAATATTTTATTTTCAGAAAAGAATAAATAAGTAATTATTAATGAAAACAGCCTTTAAGGCAATATACAGTTAGTTTTTCTACAGATTCTTCTTTTTCGCATAACTTTCTTCATATAACAATTAAAACATGCTTGCCTAACATTATCTGCATCCAAGGTACCATTCAGCTTGTTTTTATGATATAAATATTGAAGGTATTTGCCTTCAGCAAGTATTATCAATTGTAGGCAACAGATTGAATTTGTTTAAGCATTACTTATTTTATAATTTTAAAAGAATCATGGCAAAAGTTAAGTTAATATTTTCCTGTGTGTCAATACTATGTTTAGCCGGCCAGTTAAAAGGTCAATCCCTGGTATTGATTCTTACAAATGAAAATACCCACAAAGAATATATTATTGGGAGTCATGATAAAATTTTGCTTGATATAAAAAATAAAAGGGGTAAACTGAAAGAAAAAGAAGAGGTTGTTGTATTATCTATCGACGAAGAAAATCTTTATGTTTTACCGGATAAAAAAAGGTTTGGGGAGCAGGCAATAAAAATTGATGAAATAAAGCATATTTGGATCAAGACAGCGGGCACAAGAGCAACAGGGTGTTTATTATTTGGTTTAAATTTATTTTCAGGAACCAGCAATGCTCCAACTGTATACAAAAAGATTAACCTGGAAAAGCACAATTGGAAAATAACCGTTGAAGATAAAAGACGGTAGATTGACAGCGTGAAATTTTTTTATTAGTAATATCAAACATTTAAGGAAATGAATAAACAATTGCTTACTCATTTTACAATTTTGCCTTAATTTTAAAAAGTTCTATACATCAATATGCTTTTTTAACCGGTTTTATGAAATCCAGCCGATTAGTTAAAAACTTTAAATATCTGTTCTACCAGATTATATTCTGGTATGCCATCTTTTTGTTTTACATTTTCATATCCGGCGATGACAGGGTCTTCACGATCTATTTTAATTTGCTTCAGCTGGATAACTTATACCTTATTCTTTTAGTATTCGGATCGGCCATCTCTTTTCTGTTCTTTCTGCTGAATCTCCTTTTAACAGACCGTCTGGTCCGTTTTCTGCCAATGCGGATGATTGTATTCTTCAAGTGGCTGGTGTATTTCGGCTCTGCTTTTGTATTCATGTTAATAGCTGCTCGTTTTTCCATTAACCAGCTTCGCGAGGGCAACTATAAAGAAATTTTTCAGCAAATTCCAAAACTGGACATTCGCTTTTTTCGTTTTCTGGCTTATTTCTATTTAAGTGGAATTATTTTCAATTTTTTAAAGGATATGCGAATGAGGATGGGGAAAATGAATTTCATCCGCTGGTTCTTTGGAATATTAAGTAAACCAAGGGAGGAAGAACGAATATTTATGTTCCTCGATATGAAATCATCCACTACAATTGCCGAGAAACTATTTCATAAGAAATTCAGCTATCTGGTTCAGGATATATTTAATAACATGACGGTGTTTGGTTCTTATCATGGTGAAATATACCAGTATTTAGGAGATGGCGCCATAATTTCCTGGAAAGTAAAAAGCGGGATCCTGGATTGTAATTACCTGAAAGCTTACTTTGCATTTCGAAAAAGAATTTCCAGACGAAGAAGATACTTCAACCGGAAATATAAGCTGGTACCCGAATTTAAAGCCGGAGTCCATGTGGGGCATGTAATGGTACTACAGGTTGGACAAACCCGAAGAGATATTTCCTATAATGGCGATACCATTAACACTGCGGCTCGTATTGAAAGTATGTGCAAAGAATACCGGCAGGATTTATTGATATCTGAAGATCTATATAATAGAACAGAAGATACAGATGCTTACCTGTTTAAAGAAACAGGAAGAATTAAATTGGAAGGTAAAAGAAAAAGCACGGGTATTTATCAGGTAAAGGAGAAAAAGATTACATAACCGTTAAAAGAAATAATCTGCTCCTATCCTACTCAATATTATTTATCGCAAATAAAAGTGTCAGAAGTAATAATGTTGCACCCCCTATTTTAGACCAGGCAGTGTATGTATTTTATTTATATATCGTTCAACTGACTTCGATTTTATCCCGCAAAATAAATGGACAACGTTAATTTAGAAAAGGTGAATACAACCCGGCAGACAATTGAATAGCATTAATAATCCAGCCAACAGACTTACTATGATAGCTCCCTGATAAAAACGGCGTTGCGGAACATAATTACTTAGTAATTTCCCGATCCAAATACTAATTAACAGTACCGGAAAAGAATATAAAACAAATTTCAAACTGGTAATCTGTAAAACGCCTATCTTAAGATAATCGAGTGTCGCTACTGAAGCTGTGATAATACTGAACCAGGCAAAAGTAAACCTGAAGTGCAGGGTATCAAGCCGGAGTGAAGTAAGGAATAAAGCCAGAGTGGGTCCACTCACCGAGGTACTTCCTCCAACAAATCCGCTGATAAGTCCCGCCATAATGTTTCCCCTCCTGATTTTCCTGATTTTAAACCGGTAACCCGATAAAAACAGAAGAGACAGAATTATGAGGACAAGAGCAGTAAAAAATTCCAACCATAATTCGGAAACGAATTTCAAAACAAGACTTCCTAAAATCACTCCAATAGTACCTGTTACAGAAAGAAGAAGTATACGTTTGTTTATTTTAAGTCTCGGGGTTTGCAGAACGATCTGCAATGAGGATACCAGGTTAAAAAACATGACAAGAGGTACAAGAGTTTTAATGGGGATAAAATGAACCAGTAAAGGGACCGAAAAAAGTGCAAAACCAAAACCTGTTGTTCCTTTAACAATTCCGGATAAAAAAATTATTCCTAATACAATCGACCATGTGGTGATAGTCATTTTTATTACATATTAAGCAAAACAATGTATTCGAAATATAACTCCTATTATTGCCAGATAAATAATATTTCCTCGAAGGAAATTATTCCTTCGACTTTTTCTCTGCCAATTTATACATCGATTTTAATGCCTTGGTAACGTCTTTTTCATATTTATTTACCATATCAATGGTAAGCTCGTTGGCAGGTATCCAATACAGATTGTTTTCCTCGTCAGGTACTTTTTCGAAAGTCAGGTTTTTCACCTGTTTTTTATGTTCAACACGCAGCGCTATCTTAGTCTCATTGACAACACTTAAGGTGGTCTTCCCCTGGGTAATGGAATTTGAGCCCCTAATGGTTTCAAAAAATGTGATGATTTCATTTAGCATGGGCTGGTAAGAAGGTGGCAGATCCTGACCAAAGATTTTAGTTGTAAATAGTATCAGGCCAAGTACTATGAGTGTCTTTTGTATTTTCATATTTATTCAGATTATTTAGACATTTCAATTAAAAAATTATCTATTTGTGTCATAGAAATGAAATAATCTATCTAATATACAAAATAATGAGGATTACTACACGAGAGTCACGCACCCAATTAGATAAATAACCATACCTATCTCATTTCTTATTCACCGTAGCTCGTTTAGAGAAGGTGCTTAATTCCATAAAAAGCGCATTGATTTATGTATTAAAATATGCAGCCTCTCCCCTCTCGAAATTTATTTAGTTTGAACTTATTTGTCCAATAACGGTATGATTATAGAGAATCACCGAAGTCTTTGATGTTTTATTCTGAAAGCCATATCTTTGATTTAATACAACCAAACTATCAGCCATGAAAACAAGTTTAATTTTAAAAAAATGTATCATTACATTCATTACCACTTGCTTTGCCATTACTGTATATTGTCAAATATATCTCGATCCGAATGCTCCAATAGATGATCGCGTTGAAGATTTACTTGGCAGGATGTCTCTTGAAGAAAAAATTGGTCAAATGACTCAGGCCGAAAGAGCCAGCATTGATGGTAACCGTAATTTGATCACTAGCCTCAGATTAGGTTCCATTCTCAGTGGAGGAGGAAGTGTGCCTACACCGAATACAGTTACAGGATGGGCAGATATGTACGATGCATATCAGTCCTATGCTGATGAAACCCCATTACAGATTCCTTTGCTATATGGAGTTGATGCAGTGCATGGACATAATAACCTGTTAAATGCCGTTATATTTCCTCACAATATTGGATTGGGTTGTACACAAAATCCTGATCTCATAGAACAATGTTCGCGAATTACAGCCCTTGAGGTATCAGCAACCGGAGTCGACTGGACATTCAGTCCTTGCGTTGCTGTACCACGTGATGAACGCTGGGGAAGAACTTATGAGGGATTTGCAGAGACACCCGAACTGGTAGAAATACTTAGTGAGGCTGCAGTACTAGGTTATCAGACCGATTCACTTGGTAATGAACACTCAATTATTGCCTGTGCCAAACACTATGTGGCTGATGGAGGTACAACAGGAGGTATTAATACGGGTGATGCACAGATAACAGAAGAGGAATTGAGAGAAATTCACCTACCCGGTTATATATCAGCAATTGATGCCGGGGTTGCAAACGTAATGGCATCCTTCAGCTACTGGAATGGTTCTAATTGCCATGGCGATTCATACCTGCTTACAGATCTTCTCAAAGATGAGTTGGGATTCGAAGGTTTTATAATATCCGACTGGGACGGTATTAGTCATTTGAACGTCGATTACAGCCTGGCAGTGAAACAAGGGATTAATGCCGGTATTGATATGGCAATGGCTCCATATAACTACGAGACTTTTATTTCAACAT
>CAYMQP010000242.1:0-6289 GCA_964392505.1 uncultured Bacteroidales bacterium | reverse complement strand
CGACAGGCCTAAGTCAGAACTAAGCTTTCTTAATTCATTGCTAATATCACCATCACCCACTATTTGAAGCTTAGCATTCTCGACATATTGCATGCTTTGTATGGCAAGTTCAATTCCCCGACTCATATTTAAAGCACCCTGGTAGATTATCGTGCTAATATTGGTAGACTTTTTAATGCCTTCAAAATCGATATCGGAACGAAAGCGCCCAACATTACGGATAACCTCAAATTGTTTCCGGTATTTACTGTTGTAATAATCGGCAATAGAATTACTAACTGTAATTCCATAACGTATTCGTCTAATGAGCAGGTTTTCTATAAACATCCAGATATTTCGAACTACAGGGCGATGGATTAATTCAGGCACCTCAGGAAATAATTCGTGGCTGTCGAACACTAGTTTTTTCCGTTTAATTTTGGCTGCCAGCCAGCATGCCGGTAAAGTATCGAGATCATTCGAAAGAATAATTTCCATATCGGCTTGAAGTAAATAGAAAAATAACCGGCAATTCAGATTGGTATAAAATAATGGCCCTTTATTAAACCATAGCCTAAAGCGTCGGGTAATATAGGAACGACTAACATGGTTTTCAGAATTCCTAAATCTACGACCTACAATTTTCAGTTCGTATCCATTAGCTTCGAGCGAAGAGGCTATTTTATGTACCCGGCTGTCGGTTATTATATCGTTCGAAACAAGTGAAACAACCTTTATCAATACTATACTATAATTTAATTCTACAATTTTGTATACCTGCTCTAAGGTATAACCTCATTTCAGGTCGATCACAAAACTATTGTATATTTACGAGAATTTGAAAAGCATGCTCAGGATAATAAACAACCATCCGCTGAAATCCCTTAATACATTTGGAATTAAGGCATATACCAGGTACTATGTTAAAATTGAATCGGAGAATCAATTTCAGGAATTAGAACAAAATCCGATTTTTAATGAAAACAAAATACTAATTCTGGGCGGAGGAAGTAATATACTGTTCACGCACAATTTCAATGGAATCATTTTGCATGTTGGAATAAAAGGTATCGAAATGCTCGAGCAAGATAATGCATATGCACTTGTAAAAGTCGGTGCAGGCGTTTTATGGGATGATTTTGTAGCCTATGCTATTGAAAAGAACTTGGGAGGTATCGAAAATCTGTCAGCTATACCAGGAAGTGTGGGTGCAGCTCCTGTGCAAAATATCGGTGCCTATGGGGTCGAAATTAAAGATTTCATTGAAAAAATAGAAGGCTACAATCTGCCAGAAAAAAAGTTCATTTCTTTCTCTGCCGATGAATGCCGTTTTGAATACCGTAATAGTATTTTTAAGAATGAATATAAAAACAAGTTATTAATTACGCGGGTATATTTCAGGCTTTCAAAACCTCCTCACGCTCTCATTACCAGATACAGAGATGTTGCCGAAAAGATAAATGAAATGCCTGAAAAAAATATCAGCGCAATGCGCAATCTTATTATACATATCAGGGAGTCGAAACTTCCCGATTATAAAATTACAGGGAATGCCGGCAGTTTTTTTAAAAATCCCATAGTGAGTAAGGAAAAGGCTTCAAAATTTCGGGATAAAGAAAATGATATTCCTTTGTTTACTGATGAAATGGGCAATATAAAACTTTCTGCGGCATGGCTTATCGAAAAAGCAGGTTGTAAGGGCCTGCAAATAGGAAATGCCGCAACGCATTTCAAACAACCTTTAGTACTGATCAACCTGGGAAATGCTACCGGAAAAGAAATTATGACACTATCGATGCGTATCCGGAATGCAGTGAAAGTAAAGTTCGGTATCGTTCTGGAACCTGAGGTGAATATTATATAATTGCTGATAAAATAGTAAATGGCGTTTACCCTTGGGTAAAACCAAGACCATTAAAGGATTTACCCAATGCCAAGAAGACAGGGTGTTTGAATAGTGCTTATCTCCAACATAGGAATGTGAATTTCGGAAAAACTATTTTATTGATCGTAAGATCTCAAGAGCTTTTTCTGCATCGCTTTCATATACTTTAACGTCAATCGATATATTGGTTGGTGTCATACTTGGCATAGGTTTAATCGTTCTTGAGTTTTCATTATTAATAAAGTAATCTATTCCGGCTTCCTCTAACATATCTTTTAGTAAGTTATATTTCACATCGAACACATTATTGAACACAGCCAAGGTAATGAGTTTATTCATGGTTATTTATTTATAGTTTAATTGCAATAATGGAATTTTAGTATTAATTCGAATCAATCAATGAAATTAAACCATGCTTTTTATATCAATAGTTCCTACAACCAATTTATATATAGATAAAATAGTTAATTAAAGTAAAACACGTTTCAAATCCTCTTTATTGCTATCGGTTAGAGTACTGGACCTGGATTTTAGTATTAAGGTGGTTCCGTCAGTTTTTTCCTTCAGGCACGATTCCATTTTGCGGAACATACTACCGGTGGCTGTTTTATATGTCGTAAATAGACATATCTTTTTATTCTTTATCGCAGGAAGGGCATCGGCAAACCGTTTCCAAATTCTATCGGGATGTTGTGCAAAAAAGAAGAGTCCGCTGGTCCAGCAGCCTAAAAAAACATAATCGGCCACAGCAAGATAATCGGCATTATAGCTTTCGATCGATTCGATCTTGTTTTCAATTCCTTTTCCCATTAGAAACTTTCCGATTTCTTCGGCATAGGCTTTGGTTGTTCCGTGTTTGCTGTTATAAATAATACTGGCTTTCATATACAAGTTATCGTTAGTTTAATACATTATTTTCAAATACTATACTCGTTAAATTAATTTTTCAAAAATAGTAAAATGCGCCTGAATATCGCAAAGCGCAATCATATTAAATTCTTGTTGTTACTAATTCTCCTAAAATACGTCACACTGTTAACAACTATTAACACTTAATATGATATTAAAGCGATCGGAAGTTATCATTTTTGGTATAATAATGCTCCCATAATAGTGCAAATCATGAAGGTTATAGTTACGCTTGCTGTATTTATCTTAGCTATCCCAACTCAGGCTCAGCTTATATTTCACCCAACTACTATAGCCCATGGTATTATTGTAGATAAAAGTACTAGCAATCCGATTGCATTTGTTCACATATACAACGAAAGTCAACGCAGGGGTTATATTGCGAATGAAGAAGGCAGGTTCCGTATTCTTGCATCAGAGGGCGATACCCTGGTATTAAGCGCTTTGGGTTACCTGGGCAAGGTTGTATTTATTTCCGATTCCTGTATTCATTCTGATTTTACTATTAAACTTATAACACAAGTATATCAGATAGAAGAAGTAGCTGTTAGAGCCTTCAGAGACTATGAAGACTTTAAGAAGCAATTCCTGGCACTTAGACTGCCCGAGACCGAAACCACACGCTTACGTGAAAATCTGAGACTTATCGCCCGGCAGGAAGCTACGAATGCAGCCAATAATAAGAAAGCTTCTGATGCATATACTACTAAAACAAATACCGAACTGGTAACCGTAAGTGTACCTATTTTATCGCGTGAAGATAAACAACGCTTAAACTATGCCGAGGTATTAAAAAAGGAAGCGCGACAACGGGTAATCGATAAAAAATACAATCGAGAAATTATTTATAAAGTAACCCAACTCTCCGAAGATGAGATTACCGAATTTATGGGATTTTGCAATTTTAGCGAGGAATATTTGTACCATGCCACAGAATATGAAATATTGGTAAAAATTGAAGAAAAATTCAAAGAATATAAATTGCTGAAAGAAAGTGGTGGATTATTTATTGAATATGAAGAAATTCCGGATGTGTGGTTAGGATAGAAAGAAAAACTGGCATTAAAACTCCATTCAAGGCTTTATTTTATCCTCCGATTTTACCACCTTGATATGGAAGGATGTAAAAATCGATATAATAGTAGCCCCTGCCTGTATAATAGCGGAGTCGGTAATTAACCAGATTTTATCGATCCGATCCTTTAATTCCTTAATGGTTTTTTGCCATAGTACCCGGGCCATGGGATCATAACCAGTCATTTTCAGACAATGCCAAACCAGTATAACTTTTTTACCTTTTATCTGGTCGAATATGGTTTTCCATGTACTAATAGCATTTAAAGCATCATATTCGGTAAATGTATCCTCAAAAGTAAATTTCAGACATTCGAGATTATTTATCTGGGCCCATTCAATCCGCGGATTTTTCTGATTTTCGTTCATATTTTAATTTATAATTACTTCTAAGTTACATAATGTTTCAGATTATCCTCCATTCTTTAATGCTAAAAGTATCTTACAATATTGGGGATATAACTGGTTTATGAAAATAATACAATCCTATGGGACACAATTAAAGACTTTTCAACCTGTTACTATATAACATGTAAGTAAAATAGAAAAAGATACCTGAAACCAGACCTCTCATTCTTACATTCATTTAAAATTCCGATAATAAAAGACTAATTGTTAGAATTTAAGTAATAATTACTTTCCGGTTGTTGGAATTCATTTAAACTTTTCACCAAATTCCTCAACCAGTTTCTTAAATAACTCCAACTCGGATAATGCTCTTTTCCTAATGGTATTGCGTAAAAGTGGTAGTAATATTTTGAACAATAGATTACGGCTGTTACCTCTCCAGTTCATAGATACCTGAGTTTTGCCATTATTTGAATTAAACGTTGTTTCAACCCGGGCTACTAAACCGCCTCCTGAAACCTGCGAAATAATCTTCTTTCCCGCTTCGAGATATTCCAGCATATCTTCCATAATATGGATACGCCCTTTCTGGTTATAGTATAATTGCATAGTAGCTCCAATCTCACCAAATTCTCCTTTTACGATTTTAAATTTCTCTAAATCCGTCGACCATTTCAGCATATTATCCGGATCGATAAAGGCCTGGTATACAATTTCGACAGATTTATTAATTATAACAGCGATTGTAAATTGAGTCATTAATGAGGTATTGAATTTTCATATTCTTTCTCTTCCCGGTAAAGATATATAGAAACACCTATATTTTTCCAAATGGCCTCCTTGGTTGCTTCCGGATTTTTTCACATAGCAATAAGGTTTTTTCAGAATTATGAATGTTTAAACTCCTGAAAATCGCTTAACAACCAAACAACTTATTCATTTAAATTTTGAATAGAATATTTTCATTCCAATTTAATATGACCTTATTTTTATGTTATTGTATTGAATATGAATGCTTGTTTAAAAGGATTAATTGTTGAACTTAATTCATAGAGTTTCATCCATTTGAATAAGAGTAATAAGAATGCTATATTTGAGCCCATAATCCGTAACAATTATACCCTGCTATGAGTATAAAGAATAGGACATGTTTAGAGAGGTTTTTAATCAGATATGGTAGGATATGCAGAATAATTACAGAAGATTACGTAGAGACCTAATCACAGCCATCTTATTAGCAATTACTAGTTTAGTATACACTCAAACCCTTCGCATCAATGAATTCATGGCACTTAACCAAACGGTGCTTACCGATGAAGATGGCGAATATTCCGATTGGATAGAAATATATAATCCCACAGAAAATGGTATTGATTTGGAGGGATGGGGATTAACCGATGAAATGGGAATACCCTTTAAATGGACATTCCCCGATATAATCCTTAATGGAGGAGAATACTTGTTGCTTTTTGCTTCAGATAAAGATAGAAGTGTTGCAGGAAGTGAATTGCATACAAATTTTAAGCTAAGCGGTTCCGGTGAATATTTTGCCCTGTTTAATCCTTCGGGTATTGCGGTTACGGAATTTGATCCTTCATTTCCGGCTCAACAAACCGATTATTCCTATGGTTTTTATGAAGGCATGTATGTCGAATTTTCTGACCCTACTCCGGGTGAAGATAATAACCTTTCAGGCGGAACGGTAATTCCTGCACCTGATTTTAATATGCAGCATGGATTTTTTGAATCCCCTTTTAATCTTGTAATGTCTTCAAGCGTTCCAGACGCCGATATTTACTATACCAGCGATGGAAGTATACCCAGTGCAAGTCATGGAACATTATATACCGTACCAATTAGTATTGAGACAACCTCTGTTATCAGAGCCATAGCAGTTAAATATGAGCAAACACCAAGCAAAATAACAACACAAACCTATCTATTTTTGGATGATGTTATTCATCAAACAAACACACCGTCAGGATATCCCACTGAATGGGGTCCCTATACTGCCATTTCGGGTACTGCTATTGCCGATTACGAAATGGATCCTGAAATGATAGCAGATCCTGCATTTGCAACAAGGGTGAAAGA
>CAYMQP010000241.1:0-6292 GCA_964392505.1 uncultured Bacteroidales bacterium | reverse complement strand
GTTGAGAAAGAGTCCATGGTTATGGTAAATAGCATTTCTGCCTGCTAATCCAGGGAATAATAGTTTTCTCCCACCGCCGTAACCAGCGAAGTAGTGATGCGATATTGCACCAAAGGTTATCAGCAAACTGCTTTCAAGTACATCCCGCCTTATCCAAACCGGTGTGCCCCTGCTGGTTGCCCCAAGCAATATTAATGAATCCTCATCATAACAATCGTGATGTACAAACCGATACTCTTTGTAAATATCACCATAGCTCGAGTAACTTTCTTCTTCAGTTTGCTTTGGGTGTGTACCGTATGCAATATAGAAGGTTATATTCTGCTTTTTAGCTCCCTTTTTTTGTAATGTTTCCGTTAACCAGGGTAAATATATTGGATAGCCACAAAGACGTGTTTTATCGGAAATAATAATACCTACATCCGTATATCTTTCCTCATCATCAGGTAATTGGGATAATAAATAATCACAGAATTTCTTTTTGTCAAGTTCAAACAAAGGTTCTCTGGTTTCAAGCCATTCCGCCTTTTCGGGAACGGATAAAGCAAGTATAGTATTTCCGTATTTTAGCTTTACTATCACCGGTATTACTTAATCTGCTGCAAATATAACGGGAAATGCGAATGGATTTAGCTATGCTTTAATGAAATGCATAATTCTTTTGCTTAATGGGACTGCCGCTCTTGTTTTCTCTCCTCCTTCCGTTTCAGCTTCTCTTCATCCTTCGAAAAAGCCCTTACCAGTCCGCTTCGTTGCAATGCTTCCGATGCTTCAGTAACTTCGATGATCCCTTTATTCAGATTAGACATCATTATATCAACCGAATCGGCAAATGTAGTATCCGCAATAAATTTATGCAACGCATTGGTTTCATCGTTCAATTTGGCGCTTACTTCTGCGAGATTGGTCAGAATTGACTCCAGATCGCTGCTAAACTGATTGAAATTATTAGCAATTGTCGTATCGGCGAAGAGTTGTCCCAGTATTCCTTTACCTTCATTAACCTTGGTAGTAAAATCCTCTAGGTTTTCGGATATTTTTGCAACATTATCGGAAGTAATATCCAGGCGGTTTGCAAAGGTAGTATCCATAAGTATACGGCCTATTAATCCCTCGCCTTTGTTGATTTTTGCTGAAAGCTCATTCAGGTTTTTTGAAAGCAATTCGATATTCCTGCCGGTTCTTTCGATCTCAGCCGTAAGTTCCGAATCGGTAAACAGTTTTCCGAAAATACCATCGCCCCGGTTAATCTTTTCAGTAATCTCAATTAAATTATTCGCCACTTCAGAGATTTTTTCGCTTGAATTCTTAATTTCTTTAACAATATCATCAAACTCGACCGACTCAATCGAAGGTAGCTGATCGCCAGGCTCTATCGATTCGCTTCCGGGAGTTCCCGGCAAAATAATAACTATTTTACTTCCCATAACGCCTTCTGTTCCTACTGTGGCACGGGAATCTTTTTTAATATAGGGCACCACATTTTTATCGACGGAAAAAGCGACAGAAACTGCTGTATCGGACAGTATGGAAATATTTACAATCGATCCAACATCAATACCGGTAAAACGAATATTATTACCAACTCGTAATCCCTTAACATCTTTAAATACAGTTGATATTTTAATAGTTTGCTGAAAAAGGTTTCTTTTCTGTCCAAGTATCAGTATAGCGCTGACAAAAAGCAGAAAGGAAATAAAAATAAATAAACCCAAACGAATAGGAAATAGTTTTTTTTGTTGCATGATAACATATTTTTACTAATCAGTTAAAAAATCCTTTAATCACTTGATTATCCAGCTTCTTTAATTCATCGTATGTTCCTCTTGCCAAAATTTCTCCTTGCTCCATGATAATCATCCTGTCGGCTGTTATTCTCGCCGATTTCATATCGTGCGTTACCACAATGGCAGCTGTTTTATAGCGTTCCTTGACTGATATAATAAGTTCACTGATACCCTTCGATGTGAAAGGATCGAGCCCTGTAGTAGGCTCATCGTATAAAATAACTTTGGGTTTCAGTACCAGTGTACGTGCCAGCCCAGCCCTTTTTTTCATTCCTCCCGATAGTTCCACAGGCATTTTATGTTTGGCATCGAGCAGATCCACACTCTCAAGAACCTCATCAATAAGATCGTTCATCTCACCTCTTTCAAGGTTACGTGCATTTCTTTCAAGTGGGAAAAGAATATTTTCCTCTACGGTCATAGAATCGTATAAAGCGCCTCCCTGGAAAAGAAATCCGATATCTTTCCGTAAATCGTTCAGCGAAAATTCATCCATCGCTCCTATATTGTTTCCCAGGACATAAATGGTACCACTGTCATAATTTTCGAGACCTACAATACATTTTATCAATACAGATTTTCCCGTACCTGAGCGACCCAATATCACCAGATTTTCATCAGGAGAAAGTTTTAGATTGATATCGGTAAGTACACGCTGCTCACCAAACGATTTATATACTCTTCGGATATCAATTACATGCCTTTGATTTGTCACTCTTGCTTTGTTCATATAACTATCTCTGTAATTTGAACAGCAATTAAGTCGATAATAAAAATTGAAAGCGAAGAAAGAATTACAGCCATGTTTGTAGCAAGTCCGACTCCTTCAGCTCCTTTATTAGTAGTATATCCGGTATAGCAACTTAACAGACCGATGAAGAACCCAAAAACAAAGGTTTTAATCGTTGCCGGTATAAAATCAGAAAAATACAACTCGTCGAAGGATTCACGAATAAATAGCCATAAACCTATCGAATTATGAAGGGTGTAACCCAGATACGAACCCAGCAATGCCAGAAAATCGGCATAAAATACCAGAACCGGAAGCATCACTGTAGTAGCCAGTACACGTGTAACAACCAAATATTTCATTGGGTAAACCCCCGACACTTCCATGGCATCTATCTGCTCGGTAACTCGCATGGAACTAAGTTCCGCTCCAATTCTCGACCCTACTTTACCTGCAAATAATAATGCCGTGATAACAGGGCCAATCTCTATAACTATGGATATAAAAACCATTGATGGCACCCATGATTCGGCTCCAAATTCTTCCATCACAGGTCGGGTTTGTATAGTAAGTACCAGACCCATAATAAAAGCCGTTATGCTAATAAGTCCAATGGACTTATAGCCCACTTCAAACATTTGCCGGACAAACTCACCGGATTCGAACGGAAGTTTGAAAATATGTTTTATCGTTGATCCGGTAAATGAAGAAATATTCGATAATTCAATAAAAAACTTATATAGTCTATCTTTAAACATTTGGTATGCACATGATATAATTTAGTAATTGCAATATTTATTCAAGCTTCACTATCTCTAAATTAATAACATTTGAAAACTAAATTGTTTTTTTTAATTAGGAAATCTTATTTCGGTAAATTACATATTTTTAAAGGTAAAAATTCAAATCGGACAGATAAGTATGTGGAATACGGATTTCGAAAGAATTTGAAGTTGAATGATCAATTATTAATAGTGTAATCGGAAATTTAATTTCACCCCAAAAAATATAATTTTACCCCTAAATTTCAATATTTACCCCTTTCCTTTATACAAAAAAGCCAAAAAGTTGACTTTTATCATGTTTCTTCTTTTATTTTGACTGATTTTAAAATTCAAAGTGAGGTATCATGCAAAAAACCAGTATTTCATTACAGGAGATCATACCGGTATTGGTAAACAATGGCTATAGTACGGTTGTGCTGAGCAGCGAAAAAGAAGTCAAAGATTTTATTAACCAAACCATACCCGATCAGGTTGTTATTGGTCTGGGTGATTCGATTACAACATGTAAGCTGAATATTCGGCATATACTAGCAGCGAAGGGAAGTAAAATATTTTATTCCTGGGATGGATCGGATAATTATAACCGTAGTCTCGATACTTTCGAAATACCACAACGCCCCGAATATTTTCTAACTCGAATAAATGCCATAACTATTGGCGGAGATATATTATTGAAAGATTTTGATAAAAATGCTGCTTCAAAAAATAATTTTCCTTCTCATGTATTAACCTTTATAGGTCAAAACCGAATCATAGAAGAACTCGAGAATAAAGTTAGTACTGAAAAATATACGATTATTCAACAGTGCCCGGAAGGAATCGAATTTACCATTGCACTACTTCCCTTTCTCGATTATTAATCGGGATATATTGAAATCCGGATGGTTGTATAATAAAAATCTGTAAAATAATCACAGAGTTAACATAAAAAAAAATAATTCTTCCTTTGCATTTCGTTATTTCGATAATTTGACAGTAATAATTTTGTTCTGCAGGAATAATTCCTTAGTATTGTATATACTAAAATCCTTTTTTCTAAGTATTTATATAAGCAATAATTTCCTAAACCAATTTACCTCATGGAAAATAATACGAAACAATCCAAAGGCGACGAGAATGTCAAAGTAAATTACACTACCGAGCGAACTAACCTGCACGATTTCGGTTACACCCGGGCAGGTAATGTTCAGGGCAATCCAGATGTATATGCTTCTTATCTCGAGCGAATCCTGAATGGCGATCTTGTTGATGAACATCATAAGGGACCTTCTGAGAAAGAGAAAAACGACAAGCGTGAAAAAATCAGAGAGTTAGAAAAAGTGTTGGATGAAACTCGGAAGAATAATACCAAGTTCGAGCAGGATATTAAGACCAAAGAAAAGCAGGCTGAAGAACGCAGGGCAGAATTATTACAATTACGAGAAAAACGTGCAGAAAATACAGAAGAACTTATACGCCAATCGTTTAGCACTTTAAAATTTACTATTAACTTATTAATTCTGTTATTCTTAACTGGATATTTATTCTTTTTCTATGTGTCGGTTGCTTACAAAGCCCTATATGTCGATTTTGAGGGTATTGCCAGCCGAATTGCTGAGGGATTAAGCACGGGCAGTATAATGCCCCAACCTTATGAATTAGCCGAAGCTATTCGATACAATTATCTTCTCTTCTTAGTCCCATTCGTTTTTTATGCTTTTGGTTGGGCATTTCATGTTTTAATAGATATGAAACATAAGGCTAAAACTGTATTTGTTTCACTTTTAATAGTCATAACCTTTGTTGTCGACCTTCTTCTTGCCTTAACCATCCATAAAAATACTGAATCTGCAAAGGAACTAATGGGTTTATCGACTCAAAACTGGAGCCAGGATACAACTTTTTATATCATCCTCTCTTTTGGATTTTTGGTTTATGTACTTTGGAGCATTCTTCTCGATTCACTGTTCCGCGAATGGAGAAAACGACAAATCACATTAAATCTTAAACGAATAATCAAACACCTCAGAAAAGACATTAAGATACTGGAACAAAAAATAATGCCGGTTGAACTTGTTCAGAAGGAAATCGACATACTGCACGACCAGGTAAATACCTTTGTTCAGGGAAATGTCAGGGGTTATATCGATCAGTTTACCACCGGATGGATCTCATTCCTTGCTCCCGACAGTATGAAGGAAACAAAGAACAAATGTATGAGTATACACGACGATTTTGTTGAAAAACACAACATACAACCAGGTATTGTAAAAGTGATTAAACCGTCGAAAAAAGTTAAGATTTAACCCAATTACAACCAATAAAATAGTCATGTTATGAATTTACCAAACCGTATTATAGGTCTATTATTATTAGTTTTCGTAGCCTGCCAGCCACCCGCTCCAAAAAAGAAGAGCCTTTCAGTCAAACATAACTATATTATTCTTCTCGATCTTTCGGACCGGATCATCATTCAGCCCGATCAGCCGGCCCGAGATAAGGAAATCATTAAATCTCT
Organism: uncultured Bacteroidales bacterium; assembly: GCA_964392505.1. Lineage (GTDB taxonomy): Bacteria > Bacteroidota > Bacteroidia > Bacteroidales > UBA10428 > UBA10428. The sequence continues at coordinate 493 of CAYMQP010000241.1, read as the reverse complement.
TTACAAACTTTTCGAAAACAAGGTCAAAAAGGACCTTTATGTGAGATCGCGCGATGAAATAAAAGTGGTTATTGCACCTCAGAGAGGATCGGGATTACAAACCTACGTTTTCGAAGAGAAGCTGTATGTTAATATGGATAATATTCAGAATATCTACCGGCGACCTAAAGAAGTAGAAAGAAGAGAAGCTTTTTATGCTGCTCTCGACGATCTTTATAAGAAAGCTGTATTCAGCGATGTTCCCGAGGAATATTATGGAGCCGATATCTGGAAATATTTTTATGAAGATCTGAAGGACGATTATTCAAGGGATACGCTTACACAAAATTTCCTGTTCATACTCACCGATGGCTATCCAATAGTAGGAAAGGACTTGAAAAAATTGCAACCTGTAAAGGAAGCCTATCCCGATTTGCATATTGTATTGCTGGAAGCCAGTCCACGCGATAAGGATATGGAGTGGGACCGGATTATGGAGATGTGGCAGAAATGG
>CAYMQP010000240.1:4535-6300 GCA_964392505.1 uncultured Bacteroidales bacterium | reverse complement strand
CCTCCGGTTCCTACACGAATTTATGAGGCTATTACAGGTAGAGAACCCGATGAAAACGAGCCTGAAGTGCAATAAAAAAAATAATAGTGTAACAACATTATTTTGAAGATCATTTCTTTGAAGTAATTTATTATTTTTAGCAACCTTATGTATTATCAGCTTTAAAATAAATTCTATATGAAACCATTTTATCCAATCATTCTCTTAATCTCTCTTTTAATTATTCATGCTTATCCACAAACAGCTGAAAAAGGATATAAGAAATACGCCAAATGCACTAATCAGAATAATAAAGAAAAAGCACAAAAATTCATACGTAAAGGTTTTGATATCAACAGCCGCGATGCCGAGGGTAAAACACCATTTCTGTATTCTTTACTAAAAAATAAGCCCGATTTTGCGATATTCTTACTTAACGCAGGTGCCAATATAAACCTTACCGATTACAGAGGTAATACATGTTTACATTATGCTATTGAAAACTGCAAACCCGACAGTATCGTATATCTATTAATCGAAAAAGGAGTTAATTATAGAACGGCTAATAACCAAGGTTATACTCCATTTCATTTCAGTATACTTTTTTCCTGCCCTGAATTACCTTTCTATCTCATCAATAAAAAAGCTGCCGATTTTTATTTGACAACCGGATTAAACGAAAGTGCTTTGCATTTATCAATTGAAGCAGGGTGTGATACCCTCTCCTTATTTCTGATTGAACATGATATCGATATTCGCCAACCCAATAACCGGGGAAATACACCCTTATTGACCGCTATGGATTTTCAACGGGACGAGATAGCTGTTAAACTGATAGAGATGGGTGCCAATATTAATGTCTGGAATAAAGATAGTATTGATGCCCTGTTTTTTGCAGTGGTTAACCAGGAAGCCGAAATAGCGAAACTGTTACTTGAAAAAGGAGCTAAAATTAAACGACCCCAGAACCATGAACCGTTAATCGATATAGCGGCCAATCAGGAAAATGCTGAAATAACAGAACTGTTATTACGCCATGGAGCCTGTATCTCCGATACCTGTACAACTAATGATATGTGCTTTACCACTGCCTACATCAACTTTATTAATGCCCAAATAGTACCTGACACAGTAAAAGTGGATTATTATCGTAAAAGTCTAAATAATTACAGTCGGGCGAAGGAAAAATATTATGATGAATTAAATGATGTCAGAACAGAAAATACTGGCAAGTTCATCGCCGAAGTTTTTCTGATTGCTGCTGCTGCAGCTACCGACACATACTATGATCCCGGATTCGATTATGAAGCGGAAAGAAGATACTACCTTAAAGACCAAATCGAAAGATGCAATACGAAAATAGCGGAAATAGAAAAGATACTTGAAAACCTTAATAAGCAAGAACCTAACGATTTGCCGGCTTCCGAAACCAATACCGAGAATAAGCCGGAAACCTCAAATTAAATTGAAACAGCCAGTTGAAGACGTATAAGTGCTTTCCATATCCATTCATTTCTGTACCAAGGGTCTAGAGAAGGATCTTTAAACTCTCTTTTTTCTTTAACCTGCCAAACCCATCCTATATCAGCGTTTATTGCAAGAAACTTATTTATATGAAAATCACGCCCGGCCGAAATATTTATATACGAATACTTATAAATGCGATCGGTTGCAGTATGAATGGAATAAGTAAATGCCTGGCGGGCATACCATACCGGCCGGTTCGACATGTATGCATATCGACCGAAATGATATAAATGATCGAAGTTCCATGTACGGATAATAG
>CAYMQP010000240.1:0-4525 GCA_964392505.1 uncultured Bacteroidales bacterium | reverse complement strand
CCGTAATAAAATCCTATTTGCGTAACTCCGGTATATTGATACCGCAATCCTCCATGAAAAAATTCCGGAAATCCCAGTCCGCCTACAAAATCGAGTTTTGTTTTTAGTAACTGAGCTGATGTTGTTACTGATAGAACCAGTGAGAATAGTATAAATATTATTTTATTTTTCATCAGGAAAGTAAAAGTATATTATGTATCAAATTTTTTGGCTTCTTCCCATATCGCATCCATTTCTTCGAGATTCATATCTTTTAACGAACGCCCTTTTTTAATTGTTTGATCTTCAAGATATTTGAATCGCTTTATAAATTTACGATTCGTCTTCTCCAACGCTGTTTCGGGATCGACATTATATAGTCTGGCTGCATTTACGACTGAAAAAAGAACGTCGCCAAATTCCTTTTCAATTTCTTCCTGGTTTTTTGCACTTACTTGTTCTTTGAGTTCCTGAAGTTCCTCTAATACCTTATCCCAGATCTGTTTCCTCACATCCCAGTCGAAACCAACAGCGCGAACTTTTTCCTGAATTCGATTAGCTTTTATTAACGCTGGAAGCGAATTTGGAACGCCTGCCAGAATCGACCTATTGCCCTCTCGTTGTTTCAGTTCCTCCCAGTTTTTCTTTACATTTTCACTGCTTCCTTTTACATCGACATCGCCAAAAATATGCGGATGCCTGAAAATGAGTTTTTCACACAGGCTTTCAATAATATCATAAATATCAAAAGCTTTTTTCTCTGAGGCAATTTTTGCATAAAAAACAATATGTAGCATCAAGTCGCCAAGTTCTTTTTTCATCTCGGGCAAATCGTTCTTTAAAATCGAATCGGCAAGCTCATAGGTTTCTTCAATCGTTAAATTGCGCAGCGATTCGAATGTCTGCTCCTTATCCCATGGACATTTTACCCGCAATTCGTCCATGATATCCAATAATTTTGTAAATGATTCAGCTTGTTTTTTCCTCATAATCCTGAGTACTATCCTCCTGTTAACGTTAATTTACTATCGGGTTTTTCATCGTAAAATTTTACTCGAATTGCAGAATTGATCGACAGATTAAGTAAATCGGCAACATTCCCATTATTTATGGCAATTTCAAGAAGACCTATTGAATTAAATAATGCCAAAAGCTCTCCTGAAATTGAATCGGAATATGTAGTATTTATCTTATCAAGCTTATAGTGATTGCTTTGGATAAAAATCTCATATGGTTTTCCATGACCCACTTTTTCAAAAGTTTCTTTTGAAATGTTTGTAATAGCGTTGGAAAAAGAGTCGACATAAATTACGCTTCCGTTAATCAGGTTTTTCTCAATAACCGGCCTGTACGGAATTTGAGATTCATATTGAGTTGTAAGTTCCAGGAAATTTTCCCAGGGTACGCCTTTAATAATTTGTATAGCGGTATCAATAAATATATCCAGACTCAAAAAATTCGTTACATTCTTGCTATTTTTTAATTTGAATATCTTGTCGGGTTTTTCACCATATAGCAAACCCACAACACCATTATCGGAAGCAATAAAAACCTGTTTCTTTATTTTAAAAACCAGTAAGGAGCGTTTCTTACTCAGTGCTGCATTAACTCCCACCAAATGCACTGTTCCTTCCGGAAAATCAAAACAACAATTTCGTAAAATAAATGCTGCCTGCATCACATTAAATGGCTGCACCTGATGAGTGATATCAACAATTTGGATTGATGCATCGGCTGCAAGGATTTTACCCTTTACTGCACCTACATAATAATCGTTCTTAGTCCAATCGGTTGTTAATGTAATAATAGCCATTTAGCAGGTTATCAGGCTTACGTGAATAATTGATAATATAAAAAAATGACTTTACTTTGTAAAGCTTAAAAGTACATATTATTGTCAAATTTTTATGATCGAAAAGTCGATATATTTAGAAGGTATTGATCCTATAAATTTATACGGCGTTAACAATATATTATTAAACCGCATAACTTCCAATTACCCTAAACTTAGAATTGTAGCAAGAGGCAACGAAGTTATTGCCATTGGTGATGAAAATGAAATTTTGAATTTTGAAGAAAAACTCGCTAGCCTGATTGCCTTCTATCATAAATATAATAAGCTCACTATATCCGATATCGATGAACTATTAACCTCTTCAGATACCACATGGATTCAAAACAAAACTGATGATAAAAGTGTATTAGTTTATGGAAATCATGGTAGGGAAATAAAAGCGACATCAGTGAATCAGCAAAAATTAGTTGATGAATATGAAAAAAACGATCTGGTATTTGCACTTGGACCTGCCGGAACAGGAAAAACATATACAGCTATAGCACTTGCTGTGCGTGCTCTCAGAAATAAAGAAGTACGTCGTATTATATTATGCCGGCCAGCAGTTGAAGCTGGAGAGAGTCTTGGTTTTTTGCCAGGCGACATGAAAGAAAAGTTAGACCCATACCTGCAACCGCTTTACGATGCCCTGAGAGATATGATACCTCCAAAGCGATTGCTGACTTATATCGAAGAAGGCATCATTGAAATTGCTCCCCTAGCCTATATGAGAGGGCGAACACTCGACCATGCCTTTGTTATTCTCGACGAGGGTCAGAATACCACAATGAACCAAATGAAAATGTTTCTCACCCGAATGGGAAAAAACGCTAAATTTATCATCACGGGCGACACTACACAGATCGATTTACCGCCAAAACAGTATTCTGGTTTACTTAAAGCTCTGGATATACTAAAAAAAGTACCAGGAATTGGCGTTGTAAATTTTGATATGAGAGATGTTGTGCGACATAAACTTGTTAAGCTTATAATACAGGCATACGATAAAATGCAAAAGAATGATCAGGTTAATTAATATTTCTAAGATAATTATTCTATGCAGGCATTAACCCGAACAAACTTCAACTTCAAGGGACAAAAAAATATTTATAACGGTAAAGTACGCGATGTTTATAATATCGATGACAAATATTTTGTGATGGTAGTTACTGACCGAATATCGGCATTCGATGTTGTGCTTCCCAGAGGTATTCCTTATAAAGGTCAGGTTCTAAATCAGATAGCCTCAAAATTCCTCGATGCTACTGCCGATATTGTGCCTAACTGGAAAATTACCTGTCCCGATCCTATGGTTACGGTGGGTCATTTTGCGGAACCCTATAAAGTCGAAATGGTTATCCGACGATACCTCACTGGTCATGCATGGCGCGAATACCGCGATGGGAAGCGTACCCTTTGCGGTGTGTCTCTTCCTGAAAAAATGCGTGAAAACCAGAAATTCGACAAACCTATGATAACTCCAACCACCAAAGCCGAAACAGGTCATGACTTAGATGTATCGCGCGAGGAAATTATCTCACAGGGTATGGTACCCGAAGATGAATACATTAAACTGGAAGAGTATACCTGTAAACTTTTTGAGCATGGTACCGAAATAGCTAATAAGATGGGGCTTATACTTGTCGATACCAAATATGAATTCGGGAAAAAAGATGGCAAAATATACCTGATCGATGAAATAAATACACCTGACTCATCCAGATACTTTTATAAAGAGGGATACGAAGAACACTTCGAGCAAGGTGAACCCCAGAAACAGCTCTCAAAAGAGTTCGTACGCCAATGGCTTATCAGTAAAGGATTTCAGGGTAAAGAAGGCCAAAACGTACCTGAAATGCCGGATGAATTTGTTAAGGAAGTCAGCGACAGATATATTGAGTTATATGAAAATATAACTGGTGATACTTTTATTAAGGCCGATATAAATAACCTGGAAAAGAGAATTGAGGATAATATAAATCAATTCCTTGCCCACGCCTGATGAAATCATGTAGAAATTATTCACATAAAAAAGGAAAAAACAAAACCAATTCCATATTTGCCGATGAAGCATAAACTTATTACAATATTCTGCCTTACAACCTGTTTAGTACTTTTTTTTCATATATCTGCTTTTAACCAGTTTGAAGCCACACCCGTTGAAAAATCGAAACAAAAAATTCGCTATCAGGGCAAGACATACTACATACATACGGTCAAACCAGGTCATACTTTATATTCTATTTGTAAAACATACCATGTTACCGAAAAAGATATTGTTTCGGCTAATCCCGGTATTATTCTTAATCCTTTATCGATAGGCTTGATAATTAAAATTCCACGATTGGAAGCTGTTACATCGGATACTAGTGAACCTGCTAAAACAGATAATCAATCGAACTCTAACTTTATCTATCATACGGTTCAGTCAAAGGAAAATGTATTTTATCTTCATCAGAAATATAATGTTCCTATCGAACAGATATATAAGTATAATCCCGAATCAGAAAACGGTATCCGCATTGGACAGATAATAAAAATTCCAAAGAAACACCTATATGATAATAACGATATTCAACCTGAAGTTCCACAAGAGAAATTCGTAAAATATACTGTCAAGCAAGGCGATACCCTATATAGAATTGCTGAAACTTATAATGTCACCATCGAGGAGATTCTGAATGCTAATGAAGAACTCCGATGGGGTTTGAG
>CAYMQP010000239.1:0-6310 GCA_964392505.1 uncultured Bacteroidales bacterium | reverse complement strand
ATAGTATGGATTATATTTTTATTGATTACTTGAAAAAGAACTTATAATCCCTAAATATCCAAGGTAAAGACTTATTAGCAGTAAAAATATTATACTAGCCGTAAGATTTATCTGATCCTCAATTACTCCCATCAGGAACGGAAATATGGCACCACCCGAAATAGCCATGATCATCAGGCCTGATATTTCGTTGGAACGCTCTGGCATTTTTTCCACACTCATCGAAAAGATCAACGGAAATATATTGGCCGAACCCAAACCGACAAGCAGAATTGCCATTTTTGTAATGTGTGCATCAATATTAAAAACAAGTAAAACAAGCCCGGCCAGTGTTACTAATGACGAGATAAAAAGAAACGAACCCGATTTGAGTTTTTTAAGGATTAATGAACCCAGAAAACGTGATGCCATTAAAGCAAAAATATAGATACTTATATTTTTTATTGCTATATCGCTATTTAAGCCATGCCGTTCAAGAAATCCCGGAACACCCGTATTCATGCCCACATCGAGTCCAACAACAATAAATATTCCCAAAACCATTGTGAGCACATACTTATTTCCCAGTAATCGCAAGCATGGTCCAAATCTGGCACGATTCTCCGATCGTGCTTTTTCGGTAATGGGAGTAAAAAAGAGCCAGATCATCGATATTATCGATAGTACACCATACAGGAGAAAAATATATCTCCAGTCGTTCAGGTGCCTTGCAAAAAAAACAGTTAGGATGGGCCCGAAAAAGGCTGCAACTGATTTAATAAACTGCGAAAGGGACATACTACTGGAGTAACTTCCTTCGGGTGAAACATCGAACAGTAACGGGTTTAACGATACCTGAATAATGGTATTACCAATACCCAGCAAGGCAAGAGCAAGAATTAATATGGCAAAGCTGTAAAAGATAAAGGGAACAAACATGGCGAACGTAGTAACCAGTAAAGCGAACATCACTATGTTTTTCTTACCCAGTCGTTCCTGAACAAGGCCTGTCGGGATTGAAAAAATGAAAAACCAAATAAAAATCATGAAAGCAAGAAATTGCATGGTTGTTGCGTTCAGGGTAAAATCAACCAATGCCAGATTAACGGCTGTACCAACAATATCGATAAATCCCATACAATAGAATGCAATAAATACGGGGATGAGGCGAAATAATGGTTTCATGATTTGGGATGTAATAATGGTTACTTAGTATTATTTTGATGAAGAATATCATTCAACGTAAGAATATGGATATCGCTTTCGGTTATTTTCTGATTGTTCAGCGGTATAGTAACAATTTTCGATTCGCCGGGCAGCAGGTCGAAATAATTATCGCTGAAACGGGCATCAGAATTTTCAATCCATAAGTATACGTTTTTGGCCAGTTTTTCAGTCGAGAGTTCCAGAACCAAATTATCATCTTTTATTTTAACCTCATACGAAATTGTGCTTTCAGGTAATTCAAGGTTTTTAGGTATTTCGAGGAAATGTATATCGGAGGCCAGTTTATTACCACTTGCTATCAAATCGACCTGTAGAAATATTTCGTTAATAGAAAAGTATTCAGCCAGTTTAACACCATCTATTTTAAGTACTTCAACGGCTCTAACATGTTCGAGTGTAACCGCCATAGTATCCTTCGATAATACTTTTCCGGAAAAGTCCTTCAAGGTAAAGTGCACCTCAACTTGTTTATCGTTCTTCAGGTCGCTGACGATGTAGATGCGCACATTTTCTGCATCGGGGAAAAAGGAAATTGCTACCGGGGCATAGGCTTTTTTAGCAAAATATTGCAATGCTTTCCACGATGTATAATAATCGATACTCGACCATGAAGCAGCCGGCCAACAATCGTTAATCTGCCAGTAAAGGCTTCCCATGCAATAAGGTTTATGTGCCCTGTGAGCCAGAATAGCCGATTTAATAGCCTCTGCCTGCATAACCTGTCCTATATAAAGGAGTTGTACAAAATCGTCGGGAACCGGGTAAAGTTTTTTCATATAATCGATAATCCGACTATTACCATAACCACTTCTTTGATGTGCGAGTAATATTTCCGATTCAAAATCCCAGTCGTGGGGGAGAGTAAATTTTTTAATGCTCTGAATATTTGGTAAGGATTGAAATCCATATTCGCTCATAAACCGTCCAATATGGGTGTAATAGGAACTAAAAGATTCGTTGCCATGCCATACTCCCCAGTAATGTGTATCTCCCATTTTGCTGTTGTAGCTGGCATGTACACCCCAATCGGCTTGTGGTGAAGACGGCCAGTAAGCTCTGGTTTGATCATAGATCTCAATTACATCAGGTAATGTTTTATGAAATAAGGTATCATAACTGTGCCAGATTGTTTTGCGCTGTTTTTCCGTATATCGTTGTTTCCAATACCAACCGCAATTCATTTTACCTTCGCACCATGCCACATCAATTTCATTATTACCGCACCAAAGCGCTATTGAAGCATGGTTGCGCAAGCGTTTCACATTATCGATTGCTTCCAGTCTCGCATTTTCAAGAAAAGCATCATCGCCTGGATACATGCTGCATGCGAACATAAAATCCTGCCAGATAAGTATACCATACTGATCGCATAATTCATAAAAAATATCGTTTTCATAAATACCTCCGCCCCAAACGCGTAGCATATTCATATTCGATTCAGCAGCCGATTTCACAATATTCTCATACTTTTTTGCCGTAACACGATTAAGAAAATTATCATTAGGAATATAATTGGCTCCTTTTGCAAAAATATTCTCTCCGTTCACTCTGAAATAAAAACTTTTTCCCAGTGAATCGGGTTCACGTATCAATTCTATCGATCGTAGTCCAATAAAGTGTGAAATGGTATCGAGAATTACTTTATCAAGACTTAATTGTGCTGTAAATTTATGTCGGTAGGATTCACCCATTCCATTGGGCCACCACAATTCCGGATTATCAATGTTAAAAGGTAGAGTAATACTGTTCATACCAGATTCAAGATCAATCGTGGTCGATGCTATGGCATCTTTTTTATTTTCATGATATATGGTGAGATTATACTCGCCCTTAGCAATTACATCGATATCTATAATGGCATCTATTATAGCTTCATCATTGTTTACAAGGCTTTGCCGGTAGTAAATATTGTCGATTCGGGCTTTATTCTGAAAAATCAACCTTACAGGACGCCAAATACCTGAAGTAACAAAACGCGGACCCCAATCCCATCCGTAATGATATGGAGCCTTACGTGTAAAAACACTTACTTTTTTATCGCCCAATTCTCCCACCTCCGACTGGTCGTTAACTGCAGGTAACCCATACCCTAATTCTTCGAGCTTTTGAAGACCTATGGTAATGGGAGAAATAAACTCAATTTCGAGTTGGTTATTTCCCTTAACTAGATAATTAGTAATATCTTTCAGGTAACTTCTGAACATATTATCAGTTTCAAGTATAAATTGATCGTTCAGAAATATTTTTGTGTAGGTATCTAATCCTTCCAGGTTCAAAAGTATTTTATTATGTTTCAGTTGTATGCTATCCAGCTCGAAAACGCACCGGTATATCCAGTTCTTCTTATCGATCCATTGCAACTGTTTTTCATTATCACGATAAAATGGCTGGGGTATTTTATCATTCATCAGTAGATCGGTATGGACACACCCGGGAACTTTGGCTGGCAACCAGGCATCCTCACCTTTCATTTTAAAGCTCCAGTTCTCATTAAGTTCGATGTACTCATTCAATTCATATTCAGCCGGTCTTTTACACGAATAATTGAGCCCTACAACAATAAGGATGATCAGTTCAAGAAAAATACCTGTTTTTCTCATAGATTGATTTTTTAAGATTTTAGCAAATCAATACGGTGTAATAATTCTAAACACGCTCTGGTGTTATGATAAGGGCATTTCCAGAATCCGGCTTTTTCATGGCTTAAAATTGGCTTGCCTTCTTCGGTAACCCTAAAGAACCATTCGCCATGTTGTTTATCAACAATATAGCTATCGATAAAACGGGCTATATTAAATGCAATGTCGAGATAATCTGCATTTCCTGTGAGAACAAAAGCATTCATAAAACCAACTATACCTTCGGCCTGGGCCCACCATTCAATTTCATTTTCAGCATGCTTTCCTTGTCGATCGCTTTCGTAATACAAGGCACCTTTCGAAGAAATTCCTTTCTTTACGGCATCGCACATTCGAATGCTCAAATCGGATATTGAATCAATAAGATTCTTATTACCTGAAATAATGGCGGCTTCATGAAGGAGCCAGCTGGTTTCAATATCATGACCGTAAGATATTATTGGTGATCGGGGATTCCAGTCATCATCAAAAAATAGCATTTGATGATTGTCGTTATTGTTAATTATTTTATTTACAAAGAGGTGCACAAGATTCTCCAGTTGTTTATTAAGAAATGAATCTTTCCACACTGTATAGAGATTTGAATATGCTTCAAGAATATGAAGGTGGGTATTCATTGATTTTTTTTCGTTCATATCCTTTTCGCTCAAGCGGATATCAGCCATTTCTAGCCATTCACGGTTTCGGGCTTCTATGTAACCATTTTTTGAGTTATCAAACGATTTATCCTCGATAAGATGAAAAAGTTCAATAGCTTTCTTTAATACCGACTGATCTTCAGCAATTTTAAAATATTCGGAAAGACTATAAATGACAAAAGCCTGAGCATATATTTGCTTTTTTGTTTCTTTGGCTGAACCATCGGGGTAGAGCGACCAGTAATATCCACCATATAAATTATCGTAAAAGTATGTAGTGATGTATTCATAGGCCCGTTGTGCCAATTTGAGATCGGCAGGCATCTTAAAGGATTTATATACAGCCGAAAATGTCCATAAAATACGGGCATTCAGTATTAATCCTTTTTCCGCCTCCTTTACAATAGACATATCGTTATTAATTTGCCCGTAAAATCCTCCCCGATCATGATCCACAGCATGGTTTCTCCAGAAGGTAAGGATGTATTTCACTAACTGATTATCAGCAAATCTTCTCAAATAGTCGATTTTTTTTTTCATTTCCATATCTGAAATAAAAACTGTATGATGATTCATAAATGGAGGTTTTACCAGAAATAAACACTAAGTTGATACAATAAAAGACAGGATAAAAACCTAATCAATATTACTGCTTTAATTAATATTAAACCAGTCTGGGTGGGCCTCCAGACTGGTTTTTAGATTTCAATTCAAAGACTCAGATGTTTAACACAACAAATCTGTTTATTTTTCAAACTACTCTAATTACTTTCAGATTATTACGGCTTTTCAATTTTTATTCATAACCCGGATATTGAACCAGATTCCCATTGGAATTAATGATTTCCACCTGTGGTATGGGGAAAAATTCATTCACTCCAACTGTAAAGGAATTCATAACCGGCGAAGGTTGCGGTACTCCCCCCAACCAATTCTGAAGCGGCTGGTCAATAATAAATTCAGTACGAGCCCACCTTACCAGGTCAAAAAACCTGTGTCCTTCCAGTGCTAATTCAAAGAGCCGCTCGTTCATTATATCATCGAATGTTACTGAAGCAAGATCTTCAGGCACACCTGTACTTGCTCCGTTTCTAGCACGTTTTCTTATCATGTTAACATATTCAAGAGCTTTTCCTGCATCACCGGTTTTCAAAGCAGCTTCAGCTGCCATAAGTATTATATCCGCGTATCGAATGTAAGGAAAATTATTTGGCCCATTACTATCATGACTTCTGCTTGACCAATATTGTTCGGGTGATGCTTCAAACTTACGGCCTATCATATTTGTAGGTGATTGCATGCAATCCATTGTAACCCATTCATTGTTAACAAAAATTGGATCGCCTGTACGTCCGATGGTCACAATAATTCGTGGGTCGCCTTCTTCATAAGCATTTAATAAATCTTCTGTTGGACAATTGAATCCCCAGCCCAAAGTACCTACACTGGTATTTCGAACAGCAGTGTATATGGTTAAATAGGTACCCCTGCTTAACATGTAGTTTTGTCCATCATTTACCATTTGTGTTTCGAATATAGATTCTCCTGAATTTTCACCATCAACGGTAAATATATATCGGTAACCGGGTGTAGACTCAGGATAAAGTGGGGATTCATTTTGACTCCAGTAAGTGTCAAAGGTTTCTCCATTAATACCAACGAGGTTGTATTCTCCTGAATTGATTACGTTCTCAGCGTGTGTCAGGGCTTCGGAATATTTGTTTTCACATCCTGTAAAACGGTTGTCGCCGGAATAATTCTCTGCATAGCTCGACTCATATAGCAAGGCTTTGACAAGTAGTGCTTCTGCTGCACCTTTTGTAGCTC
>CAYMQP010000238.1:0-6318 GCA_964392505.1 uncultured Bacteroidales bacterium | reverse complement strand
AGGAAATGTTGCCCGATGCGGGGGGCACGGCTTTCAATAAGAGCTGGACTACAGGAGAAACCAAAACAATAAATCTTGATTACAACTATGAGGATGTTTTTGATGAAAATGAACTCAGGGTTGTGGCATTTATACAGGACGAAACAACAAAAACTGTTTACCAGGCTGAGATTATTAATCCTAACATTATTATTGGAATTGATCCTGATAAAATTAATAACAGAAATAATTTCATCGTATTTCCAAATCCAGCCTCTTCACATGCATTCGTTAAATTGCTCACTTATACAACGCGAGATTTAAGGATAGAGTTGTATAATTCTGACGGAAGACTAATTGATATTCAGGAGGTCGCGCCTGGCGAAGAATTAATACCTATTCCGCTTTATAAGTTAGATGTAGGTTTTTATTTAGTCCGGCTTGTCAGCAGTAAGGAAATATTAGGTACCGAAAAATTGATTCATATAGGCAATAAATAGAAGGTTACTTAAGTTATGTAACCATAATTCCCTGCAAGTAAAGTAAGCGAAGAAACTCCGGATATATATGCCGGAGTTTTTTTATCACAGCTGGGTATTTTTTCTTTTCGAATATTATTCTTTTAGGAGTCCTTCTGCAAATTTCTGACCGAATTCTTTTAACGCCAAAGCTTTTCCATTATCGGGAGAAAAGCGCGATGATATGCCATCGAGTACGATATTTAATTTCAACTGCCGTAATTGATCCTCAATTAGTTTAACGGCTTCCCCGCTCCAACCATACGAGCCGAAAGCTGCCGCTTTTTTCCCTTTGTCGCGTATGGGATTGATCAGTGAAAAAAGCTTATAAATGGGGAGCACCGTATTCTGGTTAATTGTAGGTGAGCCAATGAGTAATGCATTGCTGCGTACAATCAGTTCTTCCAGTTCACCCAGCATTATCTTTTCTATATCAACAAGCTTTATATCGCATTGAACATTTTCCCTGATACCTTCGGCGATTGCTTCAGCCATTTTTTTTGTATATCCGTATGCCGAAACATAAGTAATAAGAACATTATTTCCTTCACAAGCCGAATCGGCCAGGTATAACTCTGCAGCTTTTTTGGAACGTTCTACCATCCTTGTCCAGTTTGATCGCAAAATAGGGCCATGACCCGGACAAATCATTTCAATATCGAGCGGCTTAATTTTTTCAATAGCCTTCAGCATAAATTTGCTGAAGGGTTTTAAAATCACGTTGAAATAGTAATCGAAAGTTTCGGTATAATCCTCTACCTTATCATCGAACATTTCGGGATTACTATAATGAGCACCAAACGAATCGCAAGTGAAGAGAAGTTTATCTTCTTCAAGATAAGTATATATGGTATCGGGCCAATGCAAATTAGGTGCCGATATAAAACGGAGTTTCTTATTACCGAGCGACAGAGTTTCACTATCTTTTACTGCAACCGAATCGAACGGTTGATTAATAATCTCATTCAGGTAATTAATGGCTTGCCGGCTTCCATATACTTTTGCTTTCGGGGCCAAAGCAATCAGGTTTTTAACACATCCTGAATGATCGGGTTCGGTATGGTTTAATACAATAACCTCAATTTCGGTAGGATCGGTCAACGATTTTATTTTTTCAAGGTATTCATCCCAAAATATTTCTTTAACCGTATCGATAATGGCTTTTTTTTCGGCATCAATAAAATAGGAATTATATGTAGTTCCATACTGCGTTTCCATAACAATATCGAAGGTTACGATATCATTATCTAAAACACCAATCCAGCTTACTTTATCGTTGATTTTGAGTGTATTCTTCATGGCTTCAATATTGAAAATTCTACTTGCCGATAAAATTAACAAGTTTTACCGGAATCAACCATGAATAATAATTGACAGCTTAATACTCTTCATTCATATTCGATAACTGGTCCTGGTTAATTAAAGAAAATCATTGAATATTGAATCGAAATGATTATTGAACCATTTATCAATGACTGATTTTTTAAAACGCCATTCTTTACCAAGTTTTGCAGCAGGTATCTTCTTTTCCTGTGCCCATGTATAAATGGTTTGTGGTTTTAAACGCAGGTATTCGGCAACTTCCTCAAGTGTCATTATTTTGTCATTCTCCTGCATAAATGAATATATAATTGTTTATGTTAAGCTAAGTTGCCTTTTATTATTTTTTCATTAATTCGCCAATCGAATTAATGAAAGCCAGATAGAAATTACCTTCTTTTTCTCTGAATAACTCGGTTGGTAAATCCCTGCTACCGATAAAGGGTCTTAAATTCCATGCAAGTTGCAGAGCAACAAAAGAAAATATAATGATCCAGATTTTAAAAATGGTTATGCCAAGCTTAGGATAAATATTCTTTTTTTCGCATGAATATTTTAATCCCTGAATAATAGTTCGCATTCCAAAAATGCCGGCAAATGCCAATATACCAATATGTAAAAGCTTAAGAAATGCATAATTGTTTCCTGTTATCATAAAAAAAATTACAATAGGAGCAAATGATAGCGCAATTGTTGTGAAAATAACAAAGCCTGAAAAAATAATGTTAATCATACTTCGAAAACTTATCTGTGAACCTAACATAAACTGGATTACATAGAATGCAGGAAAACAGATTAGCAAAGAAAGTAGTATTAATATAGGAAATTTAATACCCGATATTAGCGATTGCAGCAAACCATTATGACTTCCCATAACAAAACCATAAGCCATTGAAAAGATGAGTATTATTGCAAACTGATGAATAATATACTTGGTACCATTGTGCTTTTCATCAATCATGGCAAAAAAAGCTTCACCATGCTGAAATACTTTAAAAACATTTCGGATTGTTTCCATATGCCTAAATATTTATTAAAAATTAATTTAACATATGCTATAACGCAATAAATTGCAATATAGTATAAAAAACAATAAAAAACATTAATAAATAATAATTTTAATTAATATTTATATAAAATTGGAGGTATTTAATCAGATAAAATCAATAACTGGGTCTTTTTAATCATATGTTAAAAAGGATACCAGTTATATTAAAACTTTATAAAAATCGGAATTAAAACTCAGCTAAAGGAGTTATACCGCTGACAGTAGTATGATTTATCCGGCACATTATTTTTGCATTCAGAGGGACGAGAACATCTACTCTTGAGCCGAATTTTATAAAACCTAATTCATTACCCTGCATTACAGTATTGCCTTTACTGGCATACGTACAAATTCGTCGTGCTACAGCTCCTGCTATTTGTCTGACAAGAATTTCAGTCCCATTCTTATGCTTAATAACAATAGTAGCTCTTTCATTCTTAGTAGAAGATTTTGGATGCCATGCTACGAGATACTTTCCTTTATGGTATTTGGTATACATTACTTTACCACTTATAGGGTAAGTATTTTGATGTATATTCAGCGGTGACATAAAAATCGAAATTTGTACTCGTTTGTCGTAGAAATACTCTTCGTCTTTTGTTTCTTCTATAGCAACAATTTTACCATCAGCCGGTGCATATATAAGATTCTCATTTATAACCACGTTGCGTACAGGAATCCTGAAAAACCAATATATCAATACATATAGTACAATAAAGGGTAGTGTAATGATACCTTTTAAAATAAGATGAACAGGCAGTATAAAAACTGAAATAATAAGAATTATAAGCAAAATGGATATTAACAGTATTATGTTTCGTCCCTCACGATGAAGATGCATATGAGTTTATTTTAATACTATCGAAATATAGATATATAGTACAGGACAAACAAGCAGTAACGAATCAATTCTGTCAAGTATTCCACCATGACCCGGTAATATGTTACCTGAATCCTTGATGTTGGCCGAACGTTTTAGCAGCGATTCGACAAAATCGCCAATTACACTTGCTGTGGAGACTAAAAATCCAAACAATAACCATGTAATTAAACCGAATGACGGATAGAAATGATATAATAGATAAGATGCGATAAGAGTTAAGATAAATCCGCCGATAAATCCTTCCCACGTTTTTTTGGGCGAAATACGCTCGATTAATTTATGTCGGCCAAATGCCAAACCGGTAAGATATGCAAAGGTATCGTTTGTCCAAATTAGTATAAAAACAGCTAGGGTAAAAGGGATTTCACTATGAATAGATGTATAGTGAATAAGGTTTAACAGGTATAGCGGTAAAGCAATATATAATAAAGCGAAACTGGAATTAACGAGATATTCTTTTACAAATGCGAGCTTAATATAGGCAGCACTAATCTGTACTATAATAAACACCATAAGTAGTGGCAAAATACTGACTAAAAGAAATGAAGAGAAATATATTAAATTAACAGCAACAAGAAAGAAGAGACTGATTATAAAATACCAGTAGAAAAATGGCTTTGAGTGGGATAACATGGGCCATAATTCTTTCATGGCTAAGAATAAAATAAGCGTTGTTAAAATTGCCAGAGCTAAAGGATGTGTTAATATCGATGCAATAATAATGGCTACGTATATTATTCCTGTTAAGGTTCGTGTCAGAAGATTCTTCATGCGTATTAATAAATTGATTCAAAATAAACAATCTTTGATATTAATTAACCATGGAGATTAATAATTATGACTTTCAATATTACGAAGAATATACTTACTCTGTAAAGCATTATTGCGATTAACATATACCTCGATAATGCCAAAAAGATAATTTGAGTCTTTTTTATTGACGATTACCGACTCAATATCATATTCTTTTAATACACCTTTTGCTATTTGGGCAAGATGAATTTTGTCTGTGCTGTATATGCAAACCCAATTTTGTTCCATGCATAAAATTAGTTCGAATAATCTGGGTTAAAATAAAAAAAGGCTGTCAAATATGTAGAAAATAACAGCCTGGATTATTTATAATTTTTTTGTTTATCAGGTTTCAGTTTTTTTCTTTATGGTAACTTTTTTTGCCGATGATAGCTTAGTTTTATTTTTTCGGTTTTTTGCAGGTTTTTTTTCGCTATCCTTATCAATTCTTGCACTCTCAAACATTGGCATTTCATCTGGATTAGATTTACGTTTACCAAAAATTCGTTCTAGGTCTTCGGTAAATATAACTTCTTTCTCTAATAGAAGATTAGCAAGTTGGTTCAGACCCTCTTTCTTTTCCGTCAGAACTTTCTTAGCTCGTTCATATTGTGTATCGATGAGTTTACTGACTTCTTCATCAATAATTTCGGCAGTGCGTTCACTATAAGGTTTAGTAAAAGAGTACTCATTTTGTCCTGTTGAATCGAAAAAGCTTTTATTTCCGATTTTCTCACTAAGACCGAAGTAGGATACCATAGCATAGGCTTGCTTGGTAATTCTTTCAAGATCGTTCAAAGCACCGGTCGATATGCGCCCGAAGGTAATATCTTCTGACGCTCTTCCACCAAGAGCAGCGCACATTTCGTCAAGCAGTTGTTCTCGTGTGGTAATTTGCCGTTCATCGGGAAGGTACCAGGCTGCTCCTAAAGCCTTGCCTCTGGGAATAATGGTTACTTTCACCAGCGGACTGGCGTGTTCCAATATCCAACTTACCGTAGCGTGACCAGCTTCGTGAAATGCAATAGTTCTTTTTTCTTGTTGGGTTATTATTTTATTTTTCTTTTCGAGACCGCCAATAATTCTGTCTATAGCATCAAGAAAATCCTGTCGTTCAACACACTTTTTATCTTTTCTAGCAGCTATTAATGCAGCTTCGTTAGAAACATTGGCTATATCGGCTCCAGAAAATCCTGGGGTTTGTTTAGCCAGAAAATCGATATTCAGATCCTTTTCCAGCTTGAGGGGTTTCAGATGTACTTTAAAAATTTCTTTTCTTTCGTTCATATCAGGCAACTCAACATGAATTTGCCGGTCGAATCGTCCAGCGCGTAATAGTGCCCGGTCGAGAATATCGGCACGGTTTGTTGCTGCCAGAATAATTACTCCTGAATTTGAAGCAAATCCATCCATTTCAGTCAGGAGCTGATTAAGTGTATTTTCACGTTCATCGTTTGCACCAAAATTGGGATTTTTACCGCGCGCCCGACCAATTGCATCAATTTCGTCGATAAAAACAATACAAGGCGCCTTTTCTTTAGCTTGTTTGAACAAGTCGCGAACACGCGATGCACCAACTCCCACAAACATTTCAACAAAGTCGGAACCCGACATAGAGAAGAATGGAACGCCGGCTTCGCCCGCAATCGCCCGTGCCAAAAGGGTTTTACCGGTTCCAGGAGCACCCATGAGGAGCAATCCCTTTGGAATCTTGGCCCCCAGAGCCTGGAATTTAGCCGGGGTTTTAAGAAATTCGACAATCTCGCGCAGCTCTTCCT
>CAYMQP010000237.1:0-6343 GCA_964392505.1 uncultured Bacteroidales bacterium | reverse complement strand
GAACCGTCCTGCAATAAGCTCATGGTTTTTCCATTTATGAAATGATAAAAGGCTATCGGAGCCAATGATCAATACAAATTCATATTTAGGGTTTCTTTCCTTAAGATAAGTGAGCGTATCGATTGTATAAGAAGGCTTGGGCATACGGAATTCGATATCACATATTTCAAATCGTTCATCATCTTCCAGTGCTAATTTCAAGATATCAAAGCGAATCTGATCGGGAAGCAGCGTCACCTTTTTCTTTAATGGATTTTGCGGACTGATAACGAACCATAGCTGATTCAGATCGGTATATTCAACGATATAGTTGGCAATAGCCAGATGTCCAATATGAACAGGATTAAATGAGCCAAAAAACAAACCGATTTTCATTATAATATATTCGATTTTCAAAGGTATTATAACTGCTTATTCAGCAGAAGGTGAATCCCCATTTTGCGGGCTTTATTATTATTGTATTTGTTTTTTTCGCAACTTGGGGATTTCATAATACAGTAATTGTCTCGGATAGTATACTATTCTTTCTGAGAGTCAAGAAATTTGCTGACTATATTTTCTGCTTCGGCAAAAGCCGATTCAAGATCGTCGTTTTGTATAATATGATCGAATCGGTTTGCATATACCATCTCCATTTTTACTTTTCGAATTCTTCGTGCTATGCTTTCTGGCGATTCGGTTTTTCTGTCTATCAATCTTTTTTCCAACGTTTTTATAGATGGAGGACTAACAAAAATAGACACGGCATTTTCTTTATATTTTCGTTTAATACTCATGCCTCCCATAACATCAACGTCGAAAATCACATTTTTCCCCAGAGCACGCAATTTTTCAACTTCAACTTTTAGTGTGCCGTAGTATTGATTCGGATATACCTCTTCCCATTCCAGAAATTCGTTATCTTCTATTCTTGATTTAAAAGTGTCGATACTTAAAAAATAATAATCTTTCCCTTCTGTTTCATCGGTTCGTTTTTTTCTCGAACAAGCCGATATAGAGAAAGCCAGGTTGAAATCAGGTTTACTAAGTAAATGTTTGGCTATTGTCGACTTACCTGCTCCCGATGGTCCGGATAGAATGACTAGTTTTCCTGCCATGAGTTTTCAATTTATAATACATTCATCAATTGTTCCTTTATTTTTTCAAGTTCGTCTTTCATAATTACAATAATACGTTGAATATCGGAATGATTGGCTTTAGCACCTAACGTATTAATTTCCCTACCCATTTCCTGAGCGATAAAGGTTAATTTTTTCCCGTTCAGATTTTCATCGATAGTAGTTTTAGTGAAGAATTCGCAATGATTTTGTAGACGCACTTTTTCTTCGGTTATATCAATCTTTTCAAGATAGTAAATCAATTCTTGTTCGAAACGGTTTGTATCAATCTTATCCTGCTCTATGACTCCGTTCAGAGAAGTTAATAATTTTTCGCGGATCCGGGTAGTACGATCGGCTTCAAATGATTCAATATCTCCTAATAAATTTTGAATAGTAACTACTCTTCCCAGAATATCTTTTTGTAAGGTTTCTCCTTCCTGCTTTCTATAAACGTTTATACTTTCGAGTGCTTCTTCAGTTTTTTGCCGGATCTTTATCCACTCTTCTTCGGCAAGCTCCTCTTTATCAATTATTAATGCATCCGGAAAGCGCATAATGGTTTGCAATAAGAATTCTTTTTCTTTTGAATCGAGGCTTTCAGCCAAATCTCTGAGCTGGTGGTAATACTCTTTGACTAATGGCAGGTTTATCTTGGCTGAACCAGCTATATCACTTGTTTCGTAAGTAATTGTAAAATCAATTTTCCCTCTTACCAAATACTGCGAAATCAAATTACGTAGTTCCAGTTCTTTTTCTTTATAAATATTTGGTAAGCGGGTATAAATATCTAATTGTTTACTGTTTAATGTTTTGATTTCAATGGTAACAATTTTATTATCAAGTTCACAATTAGCTCTTCCAAAGCCTGTCATTGATTGTATCATCTAACTTTTAATTTTCTTATGAAAATACAAAAATTATGTTTGTAATAAATTAAACTTTATATTTTACAACAGATTTTTTCTTCCAGTTACCCGATCTGTAATATAAATATGCCAAAATTGCACCACTTAACCATCCAATTGGAACCGACCACCAGATTCCTGTTTCGTTAAGTATCCCCGTTAAAATGGGCGGTAAATTTATCTTCATTCCCCATTGCATTAGTGTTTCGTAAAACCTGCCTGACAGTATGGTTGCAATAGGTATTCGGATTACCCAGAGTGAAAGCAGGGTAATAAACATGGGAATCAGAGTATCACCTGCTCCGCGAAGCAGTCCGTTCAAAGAGAACATAGTGCTGAATATTACATAGCACGAACCCACAATTGCCAGATACCCTGCACCAATAGAAATTACCGAACTATCGGGAGTGAACATATACATAAGTTTATGCCTAAACAGAATCACAATGCAGGTAATGGCAATACTGATTATGAGCGACATTCCGAGAGTAGCTCTAAGACCCGATTTAACCCGTTCGGTTTTGTTAGCACCAATATTCTGACCCACAAAAGTTGAAAGTGCCTGTCCAAAATTCATAGCGGGTAACATGGCGAGGCCATCAATTCGTCCGGCAACAGTATAAGCAGCAATTACATCGGTGCCAAAGTGATTTACTATGCGGATAAGGGCCATCATACCCAGTGATACAAATGTATGTTGAAGTCCTGAAGGAACTCCGATTCTAACACTTTTCCGGAATATATCCCAATCAAATATTAGCTTACGCAAACGCAATTGCACTAGTTTATGTGTTTTATTCAGATATAATGCTGCTGTAAGAAATGCACCTCCCTGTGAGATTATTGTTGCCAATGCTGCCCCTTTAACGCCCAATTCAAAGTATTTAATAAGGAGAAAATCGAGTCCGATATTAAAAACTGATGCTATGGCAAGAAAGATAAGTGGCGTTATTGAATCGCCCAACCCTCTGAGTATGGCGCTGGTTCCGTTAAATCCAAAAAATACAACTGAACCTAAAAGAAAAGTGTTAAAATAATCCATGGCCTGAGGTATTACCTCTTCTGGCAATTTGATTAGGTGAAAGATGTGACTGCTGAAAGTAATTCCGACTGTTGTGATAACAATCGAAGCAAAAAAAATAAAAATATACAGGGTATCGATGGTTCGTCGTACACGATTGTAATCTCTGGCGCCAAAATATTGGGCAATAATTATTGTCCCTCCCGATGCAATTCCAATAACAAACGAAATTAGGGCAAAGATGATAGGGTATGATGCACCGACTGCAGCAAGAGCTTCTTTACCAACAAATTGCCCTACAATTATACTATCGACAATATTATAGGTTTGCTGAAAAACATTACCGGCTAACATGGGAGCCGCAAAGTTTAAGATATTACCCCCTACATGCCCTGTGGTCAGATCTCTCATTTTGCGAAAAAACACAAAGGTGGTTAAATTGTGCTATAGTGCAAAATTTATATAGTAATATAAATTAATTAGTAGGAAGAAAAAGCTCAGTATGTTTTCGAAATTAAGATTCAATGAGTAATTTTCGAAGTATATCACTTTTACGATTTATAAACAATGAAAATACACGATACCTCCAGCACAAAAATCATCGCTACTTTAGGCCCTTCAACTGCGTCGGAAAAAAAAATAAAGGAACTTATACGTGCCGGGATTGATATTTGTCGCCTGAATTTTTCGCATGGCAAACAAACCGATCACGAAGCAATAATTCATCGGATTCGAAAAATAAATACCGACTTAGGTACTCATGTGGCAATTCTGGCCGATCTGCAGGGACCAAAAATCAGATTGGGAAAGTTACAACACGAAGGTACTATGATTCATACCGGAAATAAGGTAATTGTTACCAATATAGAATCTTCTGGAACTAGTGAAAAGATTTATGTGAATTATCCCAATCTTCCGAAAGACGTTAAAAAGGGCCATTCGCTGCTTATTGATGATGGAAAGATTAAGCTTGAAGTAATCTCATCCGATTCCAGCTCTCAGGTTGTGACTAAAGTTATTCATGGTGGGCCTCTTAATTCAAAAAAAGGTGTAAACTTACCCAACACGAAATTATCATTACCCAGCCTTACAGAAAAAGATATTCAGGATGTTCGATTCATCCTTGATCATGATCTGGAATGGATAGCATTATCGTTTGTTCGCAGCGCAAATGATATTATTGAACTCAAAAAGCTTATTCAAAAACAAAAAAATCAAGCGCTGGTGTTAGCTAAAATTGAAAAACCCGAAGCCCTATCGGAAATTGATCGAATTATTGAAGTTTCCGATGCCATAATGATTGCCAGGGGAGATTTGGGAGTAGAAGTCTCGTTCGATGAAGTTCCTTATATTCAAAAGCAGATTATACAAAAAAGCATTCGTAAATCCACACCTGTTGTTGTGGCTACGCAAATGCTTGAAAGTATGATTAATAATTACAGGCCTACACGCGCTGAAGCCAACGATGTAGCCAATGCGGTATTCGATTGTACCGATGCTGTTATGTTAAGTGGTGAAACTTCGGTGGGTAAATTCCCTGTAGAATCGATCTACAGCATGCAGAAGATAATAGACTATGCGGAAGAAACGGAATTTGTACATAAGCACGCACATATTCCTGATATTAATTCATCTACTTATATCCCCGATTCGGTGTGTTTCAATGCTTGCAGAATGGCAGATCAATCGGGCGCGAAAGTTATTGTTGCATATGCTGCGAAAGTTCAAACAGCTTTTCGTCTTGCCAGTAACCGGCCCAAAGCACCTGTATGTATTTTTACCTATGATAGAAAAGTAATAAGTCAGCTGTCAATTGTATGGGGTGTATGGGCTTTTTATATCGATAAGGATTTAAACGTTGATGATTCCATGAAATATTCCATTGATATTCTCAAAGCAAAATCCATGATTCACAGCGGAGATATTATAGTTCAGGTAAGCAGCTTGCCATTATATGGTTTTTCGGGAGTTAATACCATAAAGCTAAGTACAATATAAAATAATGGATTTATTATCAGAATTAAAGCATATCTTTCAATGCTGTATTAATTCATTATTACTGCATTAGTTGTTATTTAATGCATTAAACATTTATCAACAATATACTTCATCAATTGTTAATACTTTCTTAATAACTATCGACCGAGTACCTTTGGTTTGTGTGTAATTTTGCGCGATCGTGTCTAAAATAATTGATCTTTTTCTTCGTATCTATAAATAGGTGCGTGGCTGAATATGAAAACCCTTAAAAAAGATTTACTTTGTGATCAATCGTTAGAAGAAATCCGTCAGGAACTTTCACAGATTGAATTATCTGAAGTTCCAGATGAGGAGTATATTGCTTTGCTTACAAGGCATACGTCGAATTTGCTTGAATTAGTTGAGAAGTTGAATTTAGAAGTGGATTCCTATGAAGGTATTTACTCGACATTTTCATTCCTGTTTGGCAATCTCTCGGAGCCTGTATGTGTTATCAACGAAGATTTCAAAGTGCTGTACCATAATAATTGCTGGAAAACCAAGTATAGCGATCTGAGGAGAAAAAATGTCAGGGATAGTTTCTTGAACGAAGCAAACAAGGAGATTATACACCAGGCTATTGATATATGTCGGAAAGAAGGGAGAAGCAAAATAATAACGCTTCAATTAAACGAAACCAGTTATTTTATTAGTATTATGCCCTTCGATGGTCTCGATGAAGGTATCTGCTTTTTGCTTTTTTCGATTAATGAAGGATTTATGGAGCAAATTAAAGTAGGTAAACTTTCAGCAGCAGAGTCATCTGGGAAAAAAGAAAGCTTATCTGTAAGTCAGTTTTCAGATAGTCATCTTCTGGTCGCCTTACTGAATGCAATTGATGGTTTTCATTTTACCATGGATACAGATTTAAAAATCTTGCAGATTTCTTCATCAGCAGTTAAAAAACTTAAGATACCGGTCTCTGAAATTATTAATAAACCCTTCACTGCATTTCTTAGCGAAAAGTCGAAACATGAAATAAAGGAAATCATTAAACTCGAATTAAACACTCCCTCAGAAAACCTATTACAATCGTATCGGGGGGAAATCGATATTATAGACAGGAACAGGAACAGCAAACATTACGATCTGACACTTGTATTTGATAAGAAAAATAAGGTTTTTGCAGGTGTTTGTGCTGACACGCAGCACTATATAAAACGCGAGCATGAGTTGCTAGAGGCTAAAATGAATGCTGAACTTAACGATAAACTTAAAACCGATTTTCTAGCCAATATGAGGCATGAAATAAGAACACCACTGAATGGCATAGTGGGTTTTTCGACTATGCTTAACCG
>CAYMQP010000236.1:0-6347 GCA_964392505.1 uncultured Bacteroidales bacterium | reverse complement strand
GCTATTACCAAAGAAATTGAACAAATCAAGGAAATTATTGGTGCCGGTTAATGCTGGAAAGTTAAATATGTATTATTAAATAGCGTAACTCAGTAAGCTTTCTCATTGAGAATATTGTCAAGGAATTGTTCCTGCTCCCCATGTCGTTGTATTGCCAGATCAATAAGGCGATCGATTAGTTCAGGATAGGGTATTCCTGATAACTCCATAAGCTTTGGGTACATGCTGATTTTGGTAAAGCCCGGCAAAGTATTGATCTCGTTCAAGATCAGCTCGCCGTTTTTTTTCAGAAACATATCAACACGAGCCATGCCCGAACACGATAAAGTCTGGTAAGCTTTTTTTGCCAGTTCCTGAACCTGCTGTTTAATATCTTCAGATATGTTTGCGGGCATTTCAAGTTTAGCACCCTGAGTATCGATATATTTGGCTTCGTATGAGTAAAATGCATGCCGGGGAATAATTTCGCCGGGGATCGATGCGATCAGTTCTTCGTTGCCCAACACGGAGCATTCAATTTCCCTACCTTTTATCGCTTCCTCAATTAAAACACGCCTGTCGAAACGCAAAGCCTTTTGAACCATGTCCATTAGCTCCTGCCAGTTATTGGCCTTGTTTACTCCAACTGATGAACCTGAGCAAGCTGGTTTAATAAAGACAGGATATCCCAATCGTGTTTCAGTTTCGTTTATAACTCTGTCCAAATCGATTTCCTTTTTGGCTAATAAATAAGATGCTACCGGAATACCAGCTCTTATCAGCAGTTCTTTGGCAATCAGCTTATCCATCCCGATGGCAGAACCAAGTACATCGGCACCTACACAGGGAATATTAAGCATAGTTATAAATCCCTGCAATGCGCCATCTTCGCCAAAAGTACCGTGTATAATAGGAAATGCCACATCCAACGAAACCAGTTCCTTACAATCAATCAGTCTGATCAGAATATTTGAATTATTTTTAGGAATTAAGGCTACCTGTTGATCAGAACGCACCTTTAAACTTATTAAAGACGGATCATCGGCATTATTCAAATAATCACTTTCATCGGCAAGATACCAGTTGCCTTGTTTATCGAGGGCTATAAGATATAAATTATACTTATTTCTGTTTACTGTATTGGCAATTGATCGTGCAGATTGTAGTGAAACTTCATGCTCACCTGAACGTCCGCCGAAAATAAGTCCCAGATTTAGTTTCATGAAATGAATTCTTAAATCAATTGCAAATTACTGAAAAAACGACGCCTTCTCCCGATTAAATAAAGAATGATATAAACATTATCCACTTTAACTTGCGCAGCGGATATTAAGAGATGCATAAGATTTTCCTGATAAATTAAAAGTAAAACGTATTTTTGTTTCTATTGAATGGTTAAATCCCGGTTAAACATGCAAATGCGGTGTAAATACCGATTATTAATCTTGCTGCTACCAATTCATTTATTGTTTTCAATAAAATCGATTGGAAGTGAAAGACCCAATATAATATTTATACTGAGCGATGATCACCGGTATGATTTTATGGGTTTCACAGGTAAGGTACCCTGGCTCAAAACACCCTCAATCGACCAGCTTGCTGCGGAAGGAGTTCATTTCAGCAATGCCTTTGTTACAACTTCACTATGCTCACCCAGCCGTGCTTCTATTCTTACCGGATTATATTCCCACTCACATACTATTGTCGATAATCATGCCCCAATGCCGGAAGGCCTTATATTTTTTCCGCAATATTTGCAGGAAGCAGGATATGAAACTGCTTTCTTTGGTAAATGGCATATGGGCGATCAGGGTGATGCTCCCCAGCCTGGATTCGACCACTGGGAAAGTTTTGAAGGACAGGGAGTATATTATAATCCAACACTTAACATTAACGGAAAACATGTTAATTATTCCGATTCGACCTATATTACCGATTTGCTAACTCAACATGCTATTGATTGGATACAAGAAAGAAAGCATAACAAACCTTTTTTCGTTTATTTATCGCACAAGGCAGTGCATGCTATGTTTAAGCCTGCCGAGCGTCACGCTTATATGTACAACGAAGACAGTATTATTTATCCTCATTCCTTTAATATCTCAATAGAAAATCCAAAGGGCAAAAATCCCGGATCACCTTATCGGAGCGATGAATACTATGGAAAAGGTCGTATCCCCGACTGGGTAAAAAACCAGCGCGAAAGCTGGCATGGAGTAGATTATATGTATCACGGGCAAATGGATTTCAAGGAGTTTTTCCGACGCTATTGTGAAACCCTGATGGCCCTCGATGAAAGTATTGGTAAAATTTTGAGTTTTATCGAAAAAAACCAGCTGAAAAGCAATACAATTGTATTTTATATGGGTGATAATGGCTTTTCATTTGGCGACCATGGACTTATCGATAAGCGACACTTCTATGAGGAATCGGTTAAAGTACCTTTACTCATCTGGGGCCCAGGATACTTTGCAGAAAACCAGTTAATCGAGAAAATGGTTCAGAACATCGATATTGCACCTACGATACTGTCTATAGCCGGGATTGAGGTTCCCGATTACATGCCGGGTTTGTCATTTTTACCGCTTATGCAGGGTAATACTGTTGTGTGGCGCGATAAGATCTTCTACGAATATTACTGGGAATACGATTTCCCGCAAACACCCACTATGCATGGTGTACGCACTGATCGATATAAATATATTCGATATCATGGTATCTGGGATACCAATGAATTTTACGACTTGCAAGAGGATCCTTATGAGATGAATAATCTTATCGCTTCACCCGAACATCAGGAAATTATTAAACAGATGGCCGAAGATTTATACAACTGGCTTGAAGAAACCGGAGGTATGCAGATTCCTTTAAAGAGAACCGTAAAGTATCGTTATGGCGATCATAGAAATGTAAATACTTATTAAATTAAGCTATTGTTTAAGTAAACAATATGTTTGATTGATTATCAGAGATTATAATTTTCTGCATTCCAAATCCTGATTCTTTCTATAGCAGTATCCAAGAGTTAATCAATTTCTCTTAAGCTTCAAAATTAAAAAGCCCCGCTAATAAGGCGAGGCTCAATTTCAGATAAATTCCTTTGATAAATTCCTATTAATAGGACTTGGTTAATTTGAAAAAAGTTGCACCTGTTATTAAAATTTATAATAAAAGTCTTCTATAATTACTTTGACTTTGCCTTTGATTTCAAAGGCTTTCCCATTGGGATAAATCCCTCTGGCTACGTAAGAGTAAAATCCTCTCGGTGCAAGGCTTCCTCCAAAATATCCGTTCCAACCCTGTTTAATATTATTGGTTTCAAATACCTTAATACCATCTGATGTGTATATGAAGAGATTATATTCTTTTGCACCATGGTTTTTCGGATAAAAGATAAAAGCTTCATTATTGGCACTTTCATAAAAACCATTGTTACTGCGGTCGAACGGATTAGGTTTGAAAGAGGTTGGAAAAGATAATTCATAGTTCTGGTTGATGAATTTATTTATCAGCGTTGCAGTATCGCTGCATCCATTGGTAGATTTAGCAATCAACTTGACCTGATAAACTCCGTAATCGTTGTATACATGACTTGCCTGAGAAGCTTCCAGTTGGGTATTATCGCCAAAATCCCATAAATAACTTGAGGCTCCTTTTGATGCGTTCTTAAAAACAATTTTCTTCGTTACAATCTCTGAATTATCCAAGTCGATATCGAAAAGTGCTGTCGGTTTTTTCAGTACTTCGATTTCCTTTATTAAAATATCTTCATTCCCATTTTCATCTAATACACTTAATGATGCCTTATAAACACCTGGTGTTTTGTATGTGTATGAAGGGTTTTGCTCTACCGACTGATCGCCCGTACCAAAATCCCAATGCCATGATTGAGCTTTTACTGATCGGTCAAAAAATTGAATATGCAATGGAGCACAACCCCGCACGGTTTTAGCTTCAAACATAGCCATTAGCATCGCCTTATTAATGGTTTTTTTCTTTTCTTCCCTTATCGTAGCATTATCAGGTGTTTCTGGTATGGCCGATTCCTCAGAACTTGAACTTTCATCAACTATGCTAATAGAAGCTTCTTCAGCAGTAGTATCGATAATCTCTGCTGATTTTTGAAAGTAATACACACCTGATGCTATTCCTCCTGCCAATGCTACGGAATAGATAATATTAACTTTCCTGAGATTCAAACTGAAAAAATCCTTGATCCATAAACGGAATCTCAGTTTTCGTAATACACCCATGGAAGGGTTTTCAAGTCGCTGTTCCGAAAGTTTACGAAACAGGTTTTCGAAGTTTTTTGAATTTTGACCCATTATATCCATTTAAGTTTTTTCATTTCTTTAAGAATCCAATTCTTAGCCCTCAGGTATTGAGTTTTCGAGGTACTCTCCTCGATACCGAGTTTCTCTGCAATCTCTTTATGTTTGTATCCTTCAATTGCGTACATATTGAATATAATCCTGTACCCCTCAGGCATTCTTTTCAGGAGATTGTATAGTTCCTTCTCATCCAGCTCTTTATCTGGTGAAAGTGTATACTTTAGTTCAAAATCTTTCACCGATTCAAGCTCCTCGTGATAATAATGCTTTTTCTCACGGTGGAAATGAGTAATAGCTGTATTCACCACGATCTTCTTCATCCAGTTTTCAAAATGCCCCTTACCTGAGTATTCCTTGATACTCTTAAGTATCTTGAAGAAGGCCTCTTGCAAAATATCCTCAGCCTCCGATCGATCGGCTACATAACGCATACAAACAGTAAGTAACATGGGAGCATACTGTTTGTAAAGCTCAATCTGGGCCTTGCGTCGGTTCTTTATGCAGCCTTCAATGACCTCTTCAAGATTGAACATTACGTCTTATTTAAATTACTAACTAATTGATAAAAAAGTTGCATATAAAATTGTTAATAAAAATAATAATAAATAATTCAGTTGAAAATCAGGCATTCTAAGACTTTAAGGTAAGCAAAATCATCGTTTGATACTATGGATTACTGAAAGCTGCATAATAAAAGTATCCAAAAGGGTAGATTCTAACCTCCGGTATCCTTATTATGAGGGATCTCGGAAGTACTGTTCCAATTTCTTTTTTTAAGTTTGGCGATTTTATTTTCGAAATAATTCGGATTCAGACTAAGCACAATCACTAGTGTCGAAGTAAGTACAATACTGAAAAGCACGATTGAATAACCAAGATCGAGAATTATATCGCCCTGGCTTAATCCTCGTTGCAACGGTATCGATGCAAGCACAGCAGGTATAAGTCCTTTAGGCGACATTACTGCCATCACCGAACGTTCCGGTTTTACCACCTTTCTTCCAATGAATATTCTCACTGCTGGCACCCTTAACAAAATAATAAGCAGTACAATTAATAATCCGATTGCATAAATCCACGGTGATCCAAATTGAATTGAAATACCAACGTAAACAAAGAAATAGGTTTGCATTACAAAGACAATCTCGGCAAAGAAATCCTTTTCACTATCAGTGAAACCTGAAGTTTCAAACTTGAAAAGCCTTTTAAAGGCTTTATTGCTATTAATCAATTCAACATTGCCCAGTATAATTCCGAAAGAAAGTACGGCTATTCCACCATTATATCCTAGTAATTCTATAATACCATAGAGAATAAAGACAAATGCAAGAGTAGTCATCATCGAGTTTTTAATACTACGTATGGTATTTATGAAAAGTGACCATACGAGACCACCAGCCAATCCCAGAAGCATAGCAAAAAGGAAAGCTTTCCACATTTTTGAAAATACGGCTCCTGCCGATACTTCACCAACAGTCATTCCTTCCAGCAATGCTAGTCCTACCACGAGGCAGAGTACATCGCTTAATGCCGATTCAAGAATTAGTATCGATGAACTCTTCTGACTGAATTTAAGCTGTTTAACCATGGGAATTACAACTGCCGATGAAGTTCCTCCAACAATGGCTCCAATAAATACGGCACTCAGGGAATCGAGCGATAATAATAAACGTGTTGTAAGTGCTGTGATAATAACCGTTACAATAAAATTGACAATGGTTAACAATGATGCAGATCCGATTGATTCCTTAATTTCTTTAAGTTTCAAGCCAGCACCACTTTCAAAAAGGATTACAATAAGTGTAATAATGGTAAAAACCCGGCCTATTTCGCCAAAGAAATCTTTGGTAATGATACCTCCAATGGGTCCGACAATAATGCCTATTAGCAGGAGTAGGAGTACATTGGGTATTTTGGTTTTGTTAAATAGTCCGTTGAATAAGTGGGAGAAAAAAATTAAAAGACCCAACGCTATAATAATATTCAGAATATTCATGATTAATACTATATTATTTAGTTTACTTAACCAGCTTATAA
>CAYMQP010000235.1:3718-6347 GCA_964392505.1 uncultured Bacteroidales bacterium | reverse complement strand
GATAGGTACTGCTTTTAACTTGCTTTGTAGCAGGTATGCTGTAAGCCGCATATCCGCTTATTTCAACAAGGGAATCTTTTTCCCATTCCATGGTAGCGAAAAATCTGCCGTCGGGACTTAGTGCGGAGAGTGTTTGAGCTTTCAGACTGTTCATATATGCTGAAAGAATCAACAATTGAAGTGTGAATAAAAAGCTACGCAATATGTTTTTTAATTGATACATTCCGACAGGCTTACAAAGCATTGATTGATAAATGGATGCATGCGATAAATAAATTCCATAATACGTCATTACATAGTTAAAACTGACATTGAGTGGAATTATTATAGAATGAAATCTTCTCTCTCGTAAATTGTTCTGAAGAGTTTAACTCTTTACAACTTTAAAGTTACCTTAGTGTATTGATATTAAAAAACTTCATAACTAAAAAATGCCTTAATGAAAATAAGACTGCTTCTTTACCTTATTATAACTCTTACCACGGTGTTTATTATTCCCATAAATGCACAAATAATAGTCGATTTTGAGTCTGATACGCTGAGAACCTCATATGATGAAGAAACCTGGAAATCGAAGGGATTTATAAATGTTTCATGGACACAGGGTTCAGAAAGAACTTCTGTTGTCGAAACCTATTCGCATTCCGGTACAAAATCATTGCAGGTATATTACCCGAAAGAAAAATTCGGTCCTGCAGAAACAGGACACCAGGCACCCTGTGAATTACTACCTGAGCAGGAGTACTATGTTTCATACTGGTTACGTTTCAGCGACGATTTTAGCTGGGGAACAACTAATGAGGGAGGTAAATTGCCCGGATTAGGCGCTGGCGATTTATGTTCAGGAGGTCAAACCTGCAATGGCACAAATGGATTTACAGCCCGTTTTATGTGGCGTAAGAATGGAAAGGCTGTGCTTTATCTTTACCATATGGATAAACCGGGGAAATACGGAGAAGACTTTGAATTGATAACCTCCAATAATGATACTATGTATTTCCCAAAAAACGAATGGGTAAATCTGACTGAACGGGTCAAAATTAATTCCGGTAAAAACAAGGATGGCGAAGTGCAGGTTTGGTTTAATGGTAAGGAGGTTCTTAACATTGGAAATCTGCAGTTCGTTTCTAACGGAGATATGGTAGATGTATTTTATTTTTCAACCTTCCATGGAGGCAACGATATAAGCTGGAGTCCCCAAAACGATTGCTATATCTGGTACGATGATATTGTGGTTTCTATTAGTGCTGGGGATATATTTTAGATTGAAATGTTACAATAATGGTTATATTCGTTTTATCATCTACAGTCAAGTTAAATGCCTGACGCGAATCAAAGTATTGCCCTTACAGTTCCTGAGCTGGTTAACATCATTACGGCATTGAACCTGTTGGTTATGTTCATTGCCCTGTATTTCCGCAAACAAAATACACTGCCTAACCGGATTCTGGCAATTATCCTGTTACTCCCGGTACTTAGTTTTACCAATAATTACCTGATACTTTCCAGATATATTTATTCCTTCTCTTCTATTGTCTTCATAAGCCAGATCGGAGCTATTGTTGCAGCCTCACTTATTTACTACTACACCCGCATTTTTATGGGTAAGAAGTGGAATCCCTGGTTTATTCTGAATATTCTTACGATTATCGCGATATTAATTTGCTTCTATTATTTTATACTATTCCTTGGACAGGATGCCAGCGCTAAAAATAAGTTTGTAGATAATCTTCTCAGGGAAATATATCCTGAATACCTTACTTATATAAGGGGTGCATTTTTTCTACTATTTAATGCCTATTTAATTGTTATTGCGATACAGGTAATTACCTATTCGAGGAAGATTATGGATATCCAGTCGGAGCTCGAAAGGATAAAACTCCGATACCTGCAACAATTCATTATTCTTCTCTGGACTTTGAATATCATCATTCTGATTTTATACCTGTTGCTAACCAATTTTTATGTCGATTTTGTAGCTGTACCCCTTGTCACTACGATTTTTTATATTTTCCTGGTGAAAACAGCTTTCAATCATACGGCAGTCTTTACCCGGAAAGATTTTAACAGTTTCAGGCAATCGGTATCGAAAATCGAAGAGCTTGATATCTCCAAATCGGGTATTAAAGAATTCAGTTCGGAAGAAATTGATCGGATCAAGAATAAGCTGGATCATTTGTTTAGAGAGGAGAAAATCTATATCGATCCCGACCTCAGTATTGTAAAACTTTCGGAAGCACTGGAACTTACCGTGCATCAGACATCCTATTTCATTAATAAGCACCTGCATTCCAATTTTTTTAACCTGATCAATTCGCATCGCATTGAGCTTGCCAAGGAAAAAATGAAGCAGCGGGGCAAAAAATCGGAGATTGAGGTAATTGGTTTTGAAGTGGGATTCAATAGCAAATCAGCCTTTTATAGGTCGTTTAACCGGTTTGTACAGCTATCACCTACTGAATTTATCAAAAAAATGTAGCTTAGGTTCATTCTGTAATATAAATATTTTGGAGCTTGAAAATACATTTATAGTAATTTCCTCCCAGTTTATAAAATGAGACCTGGAGATGAATTGTTGTGATTATTTTTAGGATTAGAATTTAAATTTATAGTGTGAAAATTATATCAT
>CAYMQP010000235.1:0-3708 GCA_964392505.1 uncultured Bacteroidales bacterium | reverse complement strand
TTATTAATATTGCTTATATTTATTAACTGCAGGTATGTCTTTGGTAAACCAGATACAACCCGGTATATTTCGTTAGATTATAATTTAATACAAGGATTACTTGACGAACATGTTGTTACATTTGAATATAAACCCTTTATCTATCATTCATTCTCGGTATCCATTGGGCAGTTGTTTCCACACGGTCCCCATGAAGGGTTAAAAGGTGTATCTCCATCACAAGAAGTATGGCCATTTTTTGTTTATAAAGGATCAACCATTAGATTAGGGTATTATTTTAACATTAAATTCTTTGAAGAATTCAAATGGTATATTGGGCCTCAATTTGTCTATAAAAAAATGTTTTACAGAAACGAAAGTTTGACAGATAGTGAAGGTGATTGGGGCGAGGTTACATTTGTACGTTCAGAAGATGCTTATGTTTTAGGAGGTAACCTGACTACAGGTTTTTATGTACCCATTTTTTCTTCAAAAAGAGTAATGTATCGATTAAGTTGTTATGCAGGTTGTGAATATCGTTATAAATATAGGAAATACACTACTTTAAGTTCTGAAGCTGAGGGAGATTGCCAGAATGTGCCAATAGGAGAATTTGGTGAAATACAAAAATATACAAGGTTAATACTTGGAATTAAACTTGGTATTGGGTTTAAATATTGATATGAAAACTAGTAATAAGTTTAGAAAAAGATCAGAAACCTTATGGATGTTTCGATTGCGTATTTCAATTTTTTTTCTTTGTTATTCTTGGAATGTATTACCAATGTATTCGCAATTCAACGCGTTGAAAAATAAAAATGAAATACGTGTTGGAATTTTTCAAATATTGCTGGATAAAACTATAATTACTAATTATGAACGATTTTATAAAAATTTTGGTACTTCTGTTACTCTAGCAACATCATATAATCATTCCTATTACAAACCTTATTTACCTTCCCAATTCATACCTTATAAAGGTTTTCTTTTACAAATTGATCAAAAGATGTACCTAAAAAATCAATCAACTGACTATGGTATTTTTTATCTTTCACCTGGCTTCAAATATAGGTATAAATTGATTACGCGAGCAAATTACGATTATGGAGTGAGTACATACTATAAGGGCAGAATTAAAACGTTTGGAGTTCAAATAGTTGCAGGAATAAAATATATAATTTTAGAGACTTTCGTAATAGACTTCCATTTTGGCGGGGCTATATATAAGTCAATAATCCAGATAGAAGGTACTCAATACGTTAGTGATTATAGTAGAAATTATTTTAGCCCTGGCTATTCAGGTGTTGCACCTGTTATAAGTTGTACATTCGGATTTAAGTTTTAGCTTCTTACTTAAATTCCCACTTTATAAACTGGGAATTCACGCTAAAAATATTTCCTCCCACTTTATAAATTGGAACTTTAAATTGCTGATTACCTGTTAGTTTTGAGATTAGTAATAATTTCAAAGCTCAATAAAATGAAAACAATTCAATTTCAAACAATTTTATTAATGCTTTGTATAGCTTGTAACTATCAGCATACAAAAGCCGAGGATCTGCAAGCTGAATATAAAAACGAATTGCGTTTCGGGATTGTTCAGTTACTTTATAATACCTTTTACACAAGTTACGAAAGAGCTTAAAGTAATTATGGAACTTCAATATCGGCTGTATTTATATATAAAGACACACAAGATGAATCAGTTTCAGGTTGTCAATTTCAACTCGATCAAAAATTATATTTTAAGGAGATAGCTTTCGATTGTAGGATTTATTTTTCACCAGGACTAAGAATCCGTTACAGGGAATATATTGGATCGAACTTTACCGATAAATTAACAACGTATACCGCACAAGTGGTTGGAGGAATAAAATATATAAATTCAAATAGGTTTGTAATAGATCTATATTTTGGAGGAACGATTAATCAATCATTTATCAGTAAAATAGGCAATAGTAACAATAGATATGATCAGCACTATTTGAGACCAGGATTTTCTGGTATTGCTCCGGTTATAAATTGTACTTTTGGATTTAAATTTTAAATCGGTTATCACAAATCATTCGACAGAAGCATGATGCAGACAGGTAATAGACTTCGTAAAAAACTGGCAATACTGGTAATATTCCTCATTTCGGGGTTTATTATCTTGTCTGTTATATTACATATTACAAATCCCGGAGTTAATGCTTTACGTTTTTCTTTGAGCCGCTATGGCATAACTCCAAATGGTTACCTTTTATCGACCGGTCTTTTTATGATTGGACTGGCTGAAATCATCGTCGGAATTTTGCTTTATTCTGAAGAAAGTGCCGGATATAAGTGGCTAACAATTTTGCTTTCGTTCATGGGCGTTACTGCATTTATTACTGGAATTATTCCAATGGATACTGAAACGGAACGAACTATTACCGGTACTATTCATATTTATGCAGCAGGGGTTCAGTTTTTATTATTTCCGGTATCATCACTTATTTATGGATTGCAGAAGGGTAATATAAAAAGCCGGATCTACTCAAAATATACCGGAATACTTGCTATAGTGATACTCCCGTTTATCACCCTAACTGTTCTCACCGAAAATCCGACATTGTTGCCTTTTTACGGTCTCCTCCAAAAAATCTATATTTCCTTAATACTATTATGGTTAGCTGTTATAGCCAATACCAAACGCATTAATGTTGATTAATGCTCTCAATTACTAAAATTCTTCAACCTTCGTGTTTTTACGATATATAAATTAAAATCTAGTATACAAAATTTAACTCAATAAGCACGAACCATTCTATTTTCGATTTAGTGTATTCTTCCCTACTTTTATTGAAAAATCAGGCTATATGAAACTAAGAAGCATAAATCCCTTTAATAACGAGGTTATTGAAGAATTTGAAGAACACACCGAAAAAGAAATAAATCAGATTATTGAGCGAACAGCCAAAGCTTATAAAAGCTGGAAATTTGTTTCGTTCGAAGAGCGGTCCAAAAAAATGAATACTGCTGCAGAAATATTGCTTAGAAATAAAGTTGAATATGCTACTGCTATTACAAGAGAAATGGGGAAAGTCCTATCGGAATCGATAGCCGAAATTGAAAAGTGTGCCTGGGTATGTCGCTACTATGCCGATATGGCTGAAGATCATCTTAAACCTGAATTTATTCAAACCAATGCCTCAATAAGTCGTGTACAATACGAACCACTTGGTACTATTCTGGGCATAATGCCATGGAATTTTCCATTTTGGCAGGTATACCGGTTTCTGGCCCCTACACTTATGGCGGGCAATACAGCATTGTTAAAACACGCTTCAAACGTGCAACGATGCGCTCTGCATATTAAAGAAATTTTTAGAGAAGCCGGTTTTCCTGATGGAGTCTTTGATGTATTGATAATAGGTTCATCGAAAGTAGAAACCGCAATTAAAAATGATTACATTAAAGCTGTTTCGTTAACCGGTAGTGAATTGGCGGGTTCCAACGTAGCGGCAATAGCCGGATCGAATATAAAAAAAACAGTACTGGAACTGGGTGGAAGTAATGCTTTTATTGTACTGGATGATGCTGATATCGACCTGGCCGTTGAACTAGGGATAAAGGGCCGTTTCCTTAACTGCGGTCAGAGTTGTATTGCGTCTAAAAGGTTTTTTATACAAAAGAATATCGCCGAAAAGTTCCTGGTTGCATTCAAAAAGGGTGTCGAAGCCTTAAATGTTGGCGATCCTATGGATG
>CAYMQP010000234.1:0-6457 GCA_964392505.1 uncultured Bacteroidales bacterium | reverse complement strand
TTTCGGACCGCCGCCGAAATTGTACCTCTTGACAACTCCCTGAAAACCTTTACCCTTTGAGTTTGCCTTAACATCCACCCATACATCATCTTTAAAATAATCGACCGTGATAGTATCACCAGCTTTCCAGTCACGAACAAATCCTTTCAGTTCAATGACTTTCTTTTTAGGGGTTGTTGAGGCTTTCTTAAAATGCCCGAGCATAGCTTTTGTTGTGAGTTTTTCTTTTTTCTCATCAAAAGCAAGCTGTACAGCATTATAACCATCTGTTTCAACTTTTTTAATCTGTGTAACTACACAAGGTCCCACTTTAAGCACAGTACAAGGTATATTGTTTCCGTCCTCATCGAAAACGGAAGTCATTCCTAGTTTTTTTCCAATTAGTCCAGGCATTGGTACATTTTTTTAAGCCATTATACTTTTATTTCAACTTCAACCCCGCTGGGTAGTTCAAGCTTCATTAAGGCATCGATAGTTTTAGGTGTTGAGCTGTAGATATCCAAAAGACGCTTGAATGAAGAAAGTTGGAATTGTTCCCTTGATTTTTTGTTCACAAAGGGTGAACGTAAAACCGTAAATACCCTTTTATGCGTAGGAAGCGGGATAGGTCCACTTACTACAGCACCCGTCGATTTTACGGTTTTTACGATCTTCTCGGCTGATTTATCCACCAGGTTATGATCGTATGATTTTAATTTTATTCTAATTTTCTGGCTCATTCTGATCCATTAAATGCATTATACAAAAGCTTTTGTTCCTTTAATTTTTTCAATTATTTCTGATGCGATATCTTGTGGTACTTCTTCGTAATGGGAAAATTCCATGGTTGAAGTAGCCCGGCCCGACGTTAGTGTTCTAAGAACAGTAACATAGCCAAACTTCTCGGCCAGAGGTACCATGGCTTTAATGACTCGGGCACCGGCTTTGGTTTCCATGCCCTCAATTTGTCCGCGCCGACGATTGAAATCAGCAGTAATATCTCCCATATATTCTTCGGGGGTAACTACTTCAGCCTTCATAATAGGTTCAAGAAGTACCGATTTAGCTTTTCGCAATCCATTACGAAATGCCTGCTTAGCGCAAATTTCAAATGAAAGGGAATCGGAATCGACTGCATGAAATGATCCGTCTTTTAAAACAACCTTAAGGCTATCGACCGGATATCCTGCTAAAACACCATTACGCATGGCTTCTTTCAAACCCTTCTCTATTGAAGGTATATATTCGCGCGGTATATTTCCGCCTTTTACTTCATCAACAAACTGCAGTCCCTTGTTCCCTTCATCAACAGGCGAAAATACAACCTGTATTTCAGCGAATTTTCCTTTGCCTCCGGTTTGTTTCTTAAATACTTCACGATGTTCAACTGTATTTATGATAGCTTCTTTATAGGCAACCTGTGGTGTGCCAACATTGCAATCAACGTTAAATTCACGTTTTAATCTGTCGATGAGTACTTCGATATGAAGTTCTCCCATGCCACTGATTAAAGTTTGACCCGAATCATTATCGATATTTACTTTAAAGGTCGGATCTTCTTCAGCCAATTTATTAAGTGCAGAACTAAGTCGGTCAATATCGACCTGGGTTTTTGGCTCAATGGCTACTCCTATAACCGGCTCCGGAAATGTCATCGATTCAAGTGAAATCTGATGCTTTATATCGCAAAGTGTATCACCTGTAATTAATTCTTTAAACCCAACTCCTGCACAAATATCACCGGCTTCAATTTTATCTTTTGGATTTTGTTTATTAGCATGCATCTGATATAACCGGTTAATACGCTCTCTTTTAGCGGTACGTGGGTTAAATACAATATCACCTGCTTTAAGTGTTCCTGAATAAACCCTAATGAAAACGAGGCGTCCAACGAAAGGATCGGTGGCTATTTTGAAAGCCAGTGCAGCTAAAGACACATCAGGATCGGGCTCACGCTCAACTTCCTGATCGTTCTTAGGGTTAATTCCTTTAACGGCTCCAATATCGATCGGACTGGGAAGCAAACAGGCAATTGCATCGAGTAAACGCTGAATTCCTTTATTTTTAAATGCCGATCCACAAAGAACCGGAACAATAGTGCGATTAATAACGGCTTTTCTGGTTACTTCCAAAAATTCATCTACCGTAATAGATTCCCTGTCTTCAAAAAACCTTTC
The DNA here is from genome assembly GCA_964392505.1 of uncultured Bacteroidales bacterium. Lineage (GTDB taxonomy): Bacteria > Bacteroidota > Bacteroidia > Bacteroidales > UBA10428 > UBA10428. Next base: position 4,301 of record CAYMQP010000234.1, on the reverse strand, counting down.
AAGAAGTTCATCATCGGTTTCACAAACTGCTTCGATAAGTTTCTCTCGCCACTCTTCGACCGAATCAATCATATCCGTAGGGATATCAGTATAATCATATTTAATTCCGAGTGTTTCGTCTTCTTCCCAAACAATAGCTCTACGTTCAATTAAATCGATAATACCGATGAAATTTTCTTCCGAACCTATAGGTAATTGCATAGGCACAGGATTGGCTCCCAATTTATCTTTTATCTGACTAACAACACCAAAGAAATCGGCTCCAGTCCTGTCCATTTTATTTACAAATGCCAACCTTGGAACACCGTATTTATCAGCCTGACGCCAAACGGTTTCTGATTGTGGTTCAACACCACCTACAGCACAAAATACGGCAATAGCACCATCGAGTACCCTGAGGGAACGCTCAACTTCAACTGTAAAATCAACATGTCCCGGAGTATCGATGATATTAATTTTGTAATCCTGATCTTTGTAAGTCCAAAAACAAGTAGTGGCTGCCGATGTAATGGTAATACCCCTTTCCTGCTCCTGAACCATCCAATCCATTGTAGCTGATCCATCGTGAACTTCGCCCATACGATGTGTAATGCCGGTATAAAAAAGAATTCGTTCGGTAGTGGTGGTTTTACCGGCATCGATATGGGCCATAATGCCTATATTCCTTGTATATTTAAGGTTCGAATTCATTAACACTAATTATCAGCTAGCAACTATAAGTACTTGTTCACGATGTCAAAACATACTTCATTAAAATCTGAAGTGAGCAAACGCCTTGTTTGCTTCAGCCATTCTGTGGGTATCCTCCTTCTTCTTAAATGCTCCTCCTTCTTCGTTATATGCTGCAAGTATTTCAGCTGCAAGTTTTTCACTCATCGAATGTCCGCCTCTTTTCTTTGCGAAAAGTATCAGATTCTTCATACTGATCGATATCTTTCGGTCGGGTCGAATTTCAGTTGGAACCTGGAATGTAGCTCCTCCTACGCGTCGGCTTTTAACCTCAACTTGTGGGGTAATATTTTCGAGGGCCTTTTTCCAGACATCCAGAGAAGAACCTTCGATATCTTTACTTTTTTCTTCAACTATATCAAGTGCATCATAAAAAATTTTGTATGCAACACTTTTCTTCCCGTTTAACATCATATTATTAATGAACCGGGTTACCAATGTATCGTTATACTTCGGATCAGGTAATAATATCCTCTTTCTTGGTTTTGCTTTTCTCATTTACTTCTCAACCTTAAAAATTCTTATTTCTTAGGTTTTTTTGCCCCATATTTCGATCTGCGTTGTGTTCTGCCATCAACTCCGGCTGTATCCAATGCCCCGCGAATAAGATGGTAGCGAACACCCGGTAAATCTTTAACCCTTCCTCCACGAATCAGTACTACCGAATGCTCTTGTAAATTATGTCCTTCACCTGGTATATAAGCATTCACTTCCTTGCCGTTTGTTAATCTTACTCTGGCTACTTTACGCATTGCAGAATTGGGTTTTTTGGGAGTAGTTGTGTACACCCGAACACAAATACCACGGCGCTGCGGACAAGCATCCAGAGCCGGTGCTTTACTCTTATCCTCAATTTTATTTCTACCCTTGCGAACTAATTGCTGTATTGTTGGCATACAAACGTTTTTAGGACAATTCTTAAAATCGGCTTGCAAAGGTAGATGTTTTTTTATTAAAAGCAACACTATGCTAAAATAATTTAGGGCTTCAAGGCAAAAAACACAGGTGAATTGGAAGATGCTTATTCAGAATATTATCCCGGTATAAAATATGTGATAAACGATGAGCAAATTTATCTAATTAACAACTAGCTAATTGATGGATTTTATGTATTCAATAATCAGCTCAATTTCTTCATCGGTGATCTGATCTTTGTAGCTAAGCATAAGTCCCTTATTATAACCTTTTACAACATCGGCATTGGGTTCAAGAATTGAACGCCGGATATATTCCTCATCGGCCTTAATTGTTCTCTCCTTTCCATTTGTAATAACCGTAACGTCATGACCAAAAACGCCCAAATATGAAGGACCGACAATTCGTGATCCATCGACTGAATGACAGGCATTACAACCCCATTGCTGTACTATTTCCCGGCCCATTGTGGCGGGTGTTACTTTTAAATTGGATGGTGCAGGTGCTGCAGACGCCAGCAGACTATCGGAGTACCATTCATAAAATTCTTCTTGTGTCATAACTTTTACTGATGTAATCATAGAAGAATGTTCCAAACCACAATATTCGGTACAAAATAGGTCGTAAGTTCCGGGAGAATTGGCTATAAACCATGCTGTACGGGGTGAACCAGGTACAATATCTTTTTTAAGCCTAAATGCCGGAATGTACAAACTATGAATGACATCCATGGCTTCCATATCGAGGGCCACAGGCTTTCCTACTGGAATAATCAATGTATCAGTTCTCACTCCATTGTCATACTTGAAATTCCATTTCCACATACGCGCCGTAGTGGCAATATGCATGGCATCTTTTGGTGGTTTCGATTCCATTGGTTTCCATGCTGTCCAACCAAAATAGAACATAGCCAGAACAAGAATCAGAGGTATGACCGTCCATACAATTTCAAGTTTTGTATTTCCCTTGAATTGAGAGGCCACCGGATGTTTACTTTCTCGATACCGGATTATGAATATAATTAGGACTATTGTAAGACCGATCAGAAAAAACAAAATAATACTTAGAATGATAATAAAAGCAGTATTAACACCTTCAGCAAAATTCGATAAATTGGAAGAAAACATATTCTATATAATAGGCATATTAAATATCATCGTTATTACTTAAATCCATAATCGAGAAATGTGACAATCATTACGGCGAGAAAAACAAATAGAACCAATCCAATCATAAGTCGTATTATTCTATTTTCATATTTTAAATGCATAAAAAACCATAGTACCAGGGAGGTCTTCATTGTTGCAAGCAACAGGGCACTTATAACAGCCAGTTTTCCAAGCTCTATTGAAGTCAAGGTAACTGAGAGAAATGTAAATAACAATAGAGCTAGCAGTACAAAAAAGTACGTTCGGTATTTTACTATATGTGTCGTTGATTCTGCATTCATTTTTAAAAATTTCTATTCAGATAATTAAATAAAATAATGGGAAAAGAAATATCCAGATTATATCAACAAGATGCCAGTATAAGCCCGAATTTTCAAGCTGTACATAATATCCTGAATTTATGGTCGATTTTAATACCTTCGATAACATTACTGTCAGAATTACCATTCCAATAATAATATGCAGAGCATGCAAGCCGGTCATGGCAAAATACAATCCGAAAAACAATACCTCTCCTTTTCCGAGTTCAGCTAATTTTTCAGATCCTGGATAAATGCCATGACCGAATTTTCCGCTCCATTCAAAGTATTTATTGATTAGGAAAATAAATGCTAAAAGTATTGTAACTGATATCAAAAATATAGCTCTGCGTTTCTGATTGAGCTGAACAGCCGAGATGGACATAGCAATTGTCATACTGCTAATGAGGAGCACAGCTGTGTTGATGGTGCCGATTACCACATCTAGTTCATTGCCAGCAAGATGAAAAGCCACAGGATTCTTAAACCTGTATACCGAATATACTATAAATAAACCACCAAAGAACAGCATTTCTGTGAATATAAAAAGCCACATTCCAATCTTTGAACCTATATCATCGCGATGAACTTCTCCAGAAGACATATCAGTTATAATCCGGGTTTAACATTTGTAAAATCATAAGGATCTTTTGTGACAACTGGAATAACTTTATAATTTTCAACAATTGGAGGGCTATCTACCCTCCATTCTAAGGTTGGGCCACCCCATGGATTTTTTGAAGCGGGTTTGCCATAACGAGCCGAACGAACCAGATTGAGAATAATGATAACCAAACCGAAAATCATGAGTATGGCTCCCAGTGAAGATACCAGATTCCAGGATCTAAATTCCTCTACATAATCAAAATACCTTCTGGGCATACCTTCTATTCCTAAGATAAACATTGGAAAATATAAGGTCAAAAATCCTGTGAAAAAGATTACCCATCCTGTGTTTGCCCATCCTTCGTCAAACATTCGCCCATATATTTTCGGAAACCAGTAATGCATGGCCGCAAAGAAAGCAAAACCTACCCCTCCAAATACAATAAAATGAAAATGTGCCACAACAAAGGCAGTATCGTGCACATGAATATTAGTTGCAAGTGAACCAAGCACCAGCCCCGACAATCCTCCGATCATAAAAACGAACAAGAATGAGGCCGCCCAGTAAAACGGAGTCCTTAAC
>CAYMQP010000233.1:0-6460 GCA_964392505.1 uncultured Bacteroidales bacterium | reverse complement strand
ACAAAGAAACCACTAAAGGCTGAATTACCCGGGCATGATGTGCTAATGTTTCGTCTGTCTCCGGTTAAAAAATGAAATCTGTATTGGGTGTTCTAATAATAATAACTATAGTACTGAATTTCAGGGTTAACTTATTAAGTCGACCCTTACTTGTATCAAATATTTATGAAAACAGATTTAATTAAAAGAATTCGAATATATTATTCCGAATTTCTTTATTCAACCTTGCTAATCTGTATTCTCACATCATGTCAGAGAAAGAAATCGTTACAGCTTGATTCGGAACATTATGGTTTTGACCTGAAATATGAATCCATAATCGATTCCATTATTAATCTCCTTACTCTGGAGGAAAAAGTATACATGGTTCACGATTGTGGAATATTTATTTCAGGAGGAGTGGAACGACTTGGTATTCCTGAATTACACTTAGCCTAAATGATATATTTTAATTCTATAAAGTATTGAGAGCATTTTATAAGCTTATATCGCATCAATAGTGAAAAAATGACTTTAACTCATCACCTACTTATATAAAATTTTGAAAAAATGAAAATATTCACCATCATAGGAATAGCCATGTTGTTGCTTACTGGTTGTGCAAAATTCAGGAAACCTCTTTATAAGAATTCCAAAGCCTCTGTCGAAGAAAGAGTCGAAGACTTACTGAAACGAATGACATTGGAAGAAAAAGTATCGCAGCTATATGCTTATCGTATTTTCGATACACTTGCGTGGGATAGTAAAGGCAATTTTATTAGTAAACAAGATACGGCCCGTTTGAATAAAGGAGTGGGTACATTCTGGTCGTGGACATTTTATAGGGCAACACCACGTCAACGCGTGGAACGCATTAATGGCTTTCAGCGTTATCTAATTGAAAAATCGCGATTGGGAATCCCTTCGTTTGTTTTTGCCGAAGGATTGCATGGATATTTGGCTCTGGGAGCCACCAGTTTTCCTCAGGCAATTGCCCTTGGATGCACTTGGGATACAGCACTTATAGAACAAATATATTCGGTTACTGCCCTAGAAGCCAGCCTTAGCGGTGTTACTCAATTTCTTTCTCCGGTTGTCGATCTGGCCCGCGATCCTCGCTGGGGCCGTACTGAGGAATGTTTTGGCGAAGATCCTTACCTGGTCTCACGAATGGGTCTTGCAGCCATATATGGTTTTCAGGGTCGATGTTCGGTAATTGATTCAGTCCATGCTGCGGTTACCCTTAAACATTTTGCCGGACACGGCCAACCCGAAGGCGGCCGGAATATTGCTCCTGTGAACTATTCAGAACGTGAATTTCGTGAAATGCACCTTTACCCTTTCGAAATAGCAGTCAAACGAGGTAATGCCCAATCGATCATGGCTTCCTATAATGAATGGGATGGGGTACCGAATCATATCAACCACAAATTACTAACAGAAATACTGCGTGACGAATGGGATTTCAAAGGTTATGTCATGAGCGATGGAGGAGGAATGGATGTCACCTGGCGCGAACATCTGGCAGTTAAGGATTCGGCCGAATCGGGCATACTCTCCATGCTGGCCGGTATCGATTACGATCTTTTCAGTAGCGGTTGCTATAATAATATGGCCGATTTTGTTCACGACAGCTTAGTGCCGCTTTCAGTACTCGATAATGCTGTTAGAAATATTCTTCGGGTGAAATTTGTAAGCGGATTATTTGAGCATCCTTATGCCGATGTCGACCAGATGAAACGTATACTAAATTGTCAGGAACATAAAGATTTAGCCCTGAAAGCCGCACATGAAGCTATGGTATTACTGAAAAACGATGGTAATCTGCTGCCTATCGACTCAACAATGATTAAAACATTGGCAATTATCGGACCTAATGCCAAAGATATTCACTTGGGAGGTTATTCGCCAACTCCTATGGAAGGTGTTAGCGTGCTCGAAGGTTTTCAGACTTTTACTGCTATGCATGGCATGGATATTTTATATGCCGAAGGTTGTAAAATAACACTCAACGAGGAGGTACATTGGAGAGTGAATGAAAATCCTGTACTCAGCACGCCTGAAATCGATGAAAAACTTATAAAAGAAGCTGTTGCAGTGGCCAGAAAATGCGATGCGGTTGTCCTAGTTATCGGTGAAAATGAGCTTATAAACCGTGAAGCCTGGTCCAATATCCATCTGGGCGATGTTGACCATCTTAGCCTGGTCGGTAGGCAGGAAGACCTTGCCAAAGCTATATTAGGCACCGGGAAACCTGTTGTAATAGTATTAATCAATGGTCGTCCTTTAGCTGTTAACTACCTAGCCGAACATGCACCAGTTATTATTGAGGCTTGGTATTTAGGACAGGAAACGGGCCATGCGTTGGCCGATGTTATATTTGGTGAAGTGAATCCCAGTGGAAAATTAACCATTACTTTTCCCCGTAATGTTGGCCAGCTTCCCTGTTATTATAACCGGAAACCCAGTCGGTTCAGGGAATACGTTAATAGTAATTCAACGCCGCTATATCCTTTTGGATTTGGATTGAGTTACACAACGTTTGAGTACAATGAACTGAAATTATCTTCAAGAGAAATCCGAACCACCGATTCGGTGCGGGTATCAGTAAATGTGAAAAATACAGGAGTAATGGAAGGTGATGAAATTGTACAGCTTTATATCCACGATTTGGTAAGTCTGCCTACACGCCCTGTGATGGAATTGAAAGATTTTGCCAAGGTAACACTGAAACCCGGTGAAAACTGTAAAGTAGAATTTCTAATCACTCCTGAGAAGCTTGAAGCGATTGATATGGAAATGAAACGTACAGTACAACCGGGTGAATTTGCCATAATGGTAGGTAAGAATTCACTGGAATACCTGTCGGATACACTTATTGTTATAAAATAATCTAAACCTTATTTAATACATAACTGTTATGTGCTAATATATATAAACACCAATTTTAATGGAAAGTGAATCTAATCAGCATACATTATTACGCGATCGTAATATTTATATGATCTTCATTGTTACCCTATTTGCTGTTATGGGTGTAACCAGTATTGCTCCTGCGTTTCCCCAAATGAAGGAATATTTTAGTATCTCCAAAGAACAAGTAGGTTGGCTGGTTGCCATCTTTACGTTGCCGGGTATAGTAATCACACCATTTATGGGAATTCTTGCCGACCGGATCGGGCGCAAATCTATTTTGGTTCCCTCACTTATCCTTTTTGGTCTTGCGGGCTTTACTTGCATGTTTACACGAAATTTTAATACATTATTAGGATTCAGATTGATTCAGGGTATTGGAGCAGCCTCACTAGGTTCGCTCAATGTTACCATTATTGGCGATCTGTATTCGGGGAACCGTCGGGCTACTGCCATGGGATACAATGCCAGTGTTTTAAGTCTTGGTACTGCGTCGTACCCAGCTATCGGGGGAGCTCTGGCAATTCTTGGATGGAACTTTCCTTTTATACTGCCACTGCTTGCTGTACCTTTTGCGATTATACTTCTTTTCAGACTGAATAATCCGGAACCCAAGGAAAAACAAGATTTGCGCCAGTACAGTCGAAATGTTTGGAAAGTAATTAATCAGCCCCGTGTTTGGGGACTATTAAGTTTGAATATTCTTGTATTTTTTCTTATATACGGAGCATATATAACTTACCTACCCTACCTTCTAAAGGAAAGAATGTTGGCCAATTCGTTTCATATCGGTATCACGATGTCACTAATGTCCATTACTACTGCCATTACTTCGTCGCAAATAGGCAGGATCAGTAAAATATACAGTTCAAAAACTATCCTTATTATAGGAGTTTGTTTTTATATTATTTCCATGCCTGTCATTGCCCATGCAAATTCGTGGGCAGTGGTTATTCCTCCCTTAATGATCTTTGGTCTCGGACAGGGATTATTTCTTCCCACAGTACAAACCATGCTGGTTGGCTTTGCTCCGTTACAAGAAAGAGCTGCCTTCATGTCGTTAAATAGTATGGTGCTTCGTATTGGTCAAACCATAGGCCCATTGGTTATCGGTTTAGCTTATGGTTTGGGTGGATTAACTTCTGCTTATTACGCAGGTGCAGTGGTAGCTGTAATCATGCTCTTCATTATTCTGATTCTGATCAGAGAAAAATTAACATAGTAATGGGAAATTCTATATTTTTATAGTATAAACTTTAATAAGAATGAAACCCAGTAAAAGTGCTGAACAATTACATGCTTTGATTGTAAAAGCTATTGAAGATCATATACTCACCCGTGATGAATACGATGAAATTCTTGAGCTCGCCACTGAAGATGGAATGATTGATCCACAGGAGCAAGCATTGCTTGATCAGCTGCAGGAAATGATAGACAATAAAACTGTGAAAGTTGTTGGCCGTAGATAATCTGTTTGCTTAAATCAATCTCCCGCTGGATATTGATCGATCAGTCCCATTCTCCTTCTGCAACTTTAATCACGTTCCCCCCAACTCTTATGTTAAAACCTTCAGCGCCTCCAGTCCTAAGATAAATCTGCGACGGACGACCTATTTCATATCCCTGACCAGTGATAATATCAATTTCTTTACTGCCAAAATATGTATGTTCGGCAAGATAACCTGCCAGACAACCGTTCCCGCTTCCTGTAGCAGGATCTTCGGGTATACCCAGATAATCAACAAATACCCTTACCGACAGGTGTTGATCTTTTTCATACCCTTCTGGACTAAAAACAAGTATAGCTTTGGCTTCTGTTTTTTTACAAAATTTTTCATAAATAGCAGCATTTACCTTGCATCTTTTAAGTGCTTTCATATTTCGCAAAGGAACAATTGTAAATGGCAAACCGGTACTTACTTCCTGAACCGGATACTTTTCATTGATATCTTCTGTTTGAATATTGAGTAATGCAGCTATAGCGTTTTTCTCAACTATTTTTCCAAACTGGGGTTCAAGTTGTTTCATCCATAATATGCCATTCTGAACGGTCACTTTTATCTGTCCAACCTTCAGATTCAGAATAACTGTGTCTGACAACTTATTGCCTATATAGTTGTGTATAATATATGCTGTGCCTAAAGTAGGATGCCCGGCAAAATCAATTTCGGCACCGGGTGTAAATATCCGAACATTATACCCTCCATTTACCATTTTGTCATCTAAAATGAAAGTTGTTTCGGAAAAGTTAATTTCCCTGGCAATCTGCTGCATTTCTTTATCGGAGAGAAAATCGCAATTCACAAAGGTAGCCAGCTGGTTGCCACTGTACTTTTCATTACCAAAAACATCGGTAAAGTAATATTTAATTTTTCTTGACATGATTGAGTATAATTAGTAGAACCGCTTTTGGTTATAAAATTATTAACATCAATAATAAGAAAAAACGTATCGCGTGAAGATTTTATCAGTTTGTTATGTTACTATATGAATAAAAGAAAAGGGTAGCTATCAAACTACCCTTTTCTTTTATTGCATAAGATTCTCTATTCTTTTAAAACTTGTAGAACCGCTGAATGATTATTTGCAGTAATATGGATCAGGTAAAAACCTGAATTTAGTCTGTGGAGATCAAGCTGAATAAAATATTCATCTGTTTCAACGATTTGATTCAATACCAACTGGCCCTGTAATGTATATGCACTAACTCTTACACAAGAGTATAGTTCTGGTAGATCAATAAACAGTATGTCCTTCACAGGATTCGGATACAGTACGATATCCTTTTTAAACTTCGTATTTGTAAGTTCTGATATAACTACATTGTAACATTCTGAGGTATCCGCACATCCATTCTCAGTGACGATTACTGCATAGTTGCCGCTTAGTAATGCTATGAAAGTTTGATCTGTTTCACCAGCTATAGGTGAGTTATAATTATCACAATCAATCCATTGATACGCAGCACCGGATGCATTGGCTGTTAATATTGAGCCTGCCTGAGCCACAGATATATCAACATCAGCAATATCAATACTGGTTACGATAATACTATCACATCCATCAATTGTTATTAAATTACTGGTATATGTTAAAGGTGTAATAATATTGCCTTGCGTGGAACCATCCGGGAACGTATAGCTTTCTCCGCTGCATATTGTAACAGATTCAGACAAATTATATACCGGATTCACATTCACTGTTGTAACAATCAGGCTATCACAACCGTCAACTGTTACAAAACTGCTTGTATGTATAGTTGTAGAAGTAATAGTATCTTGTGTACTTCCATCAGGAAATGTATAACTATCACCACTACATACTGCATCGGTTTCAGATAGGTCGTAAACAGGATTAACATTTACTGTAGTTGTAATAATACTGTCACAACCATTTATTGTAAGTAAATTACTTACATGAATAACAGTTGAAGTAATGTTATTCTCGATAAAACCATCTGGGAAGGTATAACTGTCACCACTACAGACCGCATTGGTTTCAGATAGGTCGTAGACAGGATTAACATTTACTGTAGTTGTAATAATACTGTCACAACCATTTATTGTAA
>CAYMQP010000232.1:0-6561 GCA_964392505.1 uncultured Bacteroidales bacterium | reverse complement strand
TTAAATATTTAATATCAAGGATATGGTTTTTAGTTTCATTTTATTTTCTTTTTATCGCGATTACAATGACCTTATTTGCTAATTTTCAAGTTCTTTAAATAATGATGCTGTTTTACGTTTATAAATACCAATACCTGAAAGCATAGTTCCAAGAACAACCGAAAACAAACCGGGAATAAAACCCAGGTAGTAAGCAGGAGTGGTTATATGGGCCCTGAACACACTGGGCATCATCATTTTCGAATTCTTCACGAAGTTGCTGATATTGATACCAGCTTCCTGTATCCAGTATGAGAATCCAAGGCCAATAAGTGTTCCGATAGCCGAACCAATAATTCCGATTAAAATAGCCTCACCAATCATAGAACGGTAGATATGACCTTTTTCCTCACCAATAGCAAGTCGCACACCGATCTCACCATAACGTCTTAATCCTCCAATTAATCCTGTATTCCACAAAACAATGGACATAGCCAGAATAAAAACAGTAATGATTATACCAACAAAACTTTCTACCATCTCCCAATATCCTGCGAGGAAACCTTCTTCCCGAAGTCGGGTCATGATCGGTGAAAACTCGTCACTGGGATCCGAATATTTTGCGTTGAAGGAGTTTTCAACATTTTGGGCGGCTATATCATCATAATTGTCAACATCAAGATATCCCAGTATTTCTCCGCAGGCATCATACATATCCAGTGCGTTTTGAATGCCTGTAATATCAGCAATCATCCCACTCCGATCCATAAATTCTACTCCAAATTCAATGGTTCCTGCTACGATAAAATTTTGGATGGACATTCCTCCATACATTGTGGAGCTGATCAGTGTGACCTGATCACCCGGTCCAACTTCGAGTTTATCTGCAAATTCATTACTCAATAATACTTCATTGGACTGTTGAGGGAATCGTCCTTTTCTTAAAGAGTTTGTTAGGTTCAATCGTTCAATTTCCTTTGTATTGGCGGAAAGCAGGTCGGCAGCCATGCCAGCTACAACACCTTGCTTTTTAGTTTCTCCGTATTCATCCGGTGAGTCAAGTAATCCACCGAAACTTATTCGCTGAACAAACTCCATATCAGGATAGTCATTTTTCAGGTTGGCTAATAAATCTGAAACTTCAATAAGTGCCAGATCATTCGGTACCTGATCTATATCTTCAGCATATGCACGGGTCATTATTTTCACGTGTCCGGCAGAATACTTGGCTGTAAACTCAACCATATCGCCAATAATACCATTGATATAACAATAGGCAAGAACAGTTAATGCAACACCGGCTGTTACGACCAATATAGGCAGTAAACTACGATTCCGGTCTCTTAATAAACCTTTAAATAAAAAACGTATCATTGTATTTTCCCTTTTATAGCTTCAGTGGGATTCATTTTCGATATCTTCCTTGCCGGCAGATAACTTACGATGGTAGTTATTATCAGCACTAATAGAACTGTTGTAATAATAAGCCCGGCACCATAAACGGGGAAAATAGTTTCAGCCAGGGTGATTCCCATGTCATCCGTTCCGGCAGGCATGCTAAATCCGATCTTAATTTGCCATAGAAAGAAGGGAATACCATAAATAGCTCCGACAATTACAGCCAGTATGGCATGCATAGCACCTTCAACTGTAAAAAGACCTATAACCTGTCGGCGGGTCATTCCCATGGCAATATAAGTACCAATTTCTTTCTGACGCCTGAAAATTGATAAAACCTGTGTATCAAAAATGGCCAGCATGGCCAGTAGAATCAAAATAAAATAAAAGAAGGACCCCCCGACTCGTTTTAACTTAATCATCTCATCCATTTCTTTCGTGAGGAAATCTATATTTTTATATTCCCACCCTGCAATCTTTTCATTTATACCGGCATCCTCACCCATGATGAAGAGTGTAGCCTCACCAGGGGTCTGCATCATTTCCTGCAGCGTCTGTATTGGTAACCAAATCTGTCCTGCATCTACACTAGGCACATTACAATTAAATATCTTTACAACTCTCACTTCAGCAGCATCAAAAGTACCGTTAGCATCACGCCATCTTATGGTTGTAGTACTATCTACTTTCAGTTTGCTGCTTTTAGCCATTCTGCGACCGATTATTATCGGAATTTCTTCAGAATCATTATTCAGTTCTGCAGTAGGCAGTGAAAGAACTTGTTGATCCGGATCAATTCCTTTCAACAATATACTTTGTATTCTTCCTTCGGGATAAATTGTTCCCTGATTTATTAGAATCGGAACAGCATCTCCTTCTGCAATTTCTTTATGCATTACATCCGGAATATTACCATGACTTTCGTCAAGTGTAAAGAAATCATAAGGATCGTATTTTTGGTGCCAGTATTGTCCGTGCCCTACTTCCCAGGCTTCCATATCTCGTTTGGCTTCGATATTCCAGCCATCAATTACACCCCAATGCCAGATTATTAAGATATATACGAAGGACAATACGATTACATTAAGCCAGGTTCGTAATCCTGCACCAACCAGGTTTCGATAGGCTAATTTTAATGATAACATGATTTTATCCTCCTTCGTTAATTGCTAATAATATCGTCAGCAGCTATTTTGCCATCCTGAAGCTGTATCTTTCTTTTTAAGTACTTGATTACTTTATCATCGTGAGTGGCAAAGATGAATGTTGTCTGAAGGTCTTTGTTGAGTTTTTCCATAGTCTGCAGTATATGATGTGAATTCTTGGAATCAAGATTCGCGGTTGGCTCATCAGCCAATACCAACACAGGCTTTTTAACCATAGCCCGGGCAATTGCAACTCGCTGACATTCACCACCTGAAAGTTGAGCAGGACGTGATTTAACTTTATCAGTTAATCCGACCCATTCCAAGGCATCCATTACAGCTTTTTTTCTTTTGGAACCACTCATATTTAATAATAGTAATGGAAATTCAACATTCTCAAACACGGAATATACAGGCAACAAGTTGTAGGTTTGAAAAATGAAACCCATATGCTGTCTGCGTAAAAGAGCAGCTTTTTTTGTTGAAAGCTTTCCTACTTCGTGGTCAAGTACTTTTGCTGTACCTTCTGTAGGAGAATCTAGTGAACCAATTATATTAAGAAGTGTTGTTTTTCCTGATCCACTTGGCCCAACAATTCCAGTAAATTCGCCTTTTCCGAAATTAAGATTAATATCACTTAAGGCGGTAAATTCTCCTTTCCCCATTGGAAAGCGTTTGGTGAGCTTGTCAATTTTAACTATATCCATAATGTTAAGTTTTGAAATTTTCTTCTATTTATTATTTCAACTATTGTTAATGATTATATACCAGCATTAATTGCAGGCCTTTTCCTGCGTACAAATTCTCACCTTTGTCAAGTGTCGGTATCTGATAATTCTCCGGATTCCAGTAACCCATAATATAGAGTGTTATTTTGTCAAATTGTTTCTGCCAGTTAATAAAATTATAAGCCGATTTATTATCCCAGTCGAAATACACTATAGCACTCAGGTTATCAAATATACCTATTGGATATGAAAGTGAAATTAGTGAAAAAGTAATAGTGTTAGAGAATTCAAAAGGAGTTTCGTCGAAAGAGGCTATTAATTGTTCATAAATAAGATATAGTCCATTGCCAATTCCAAATGTATAATCGATTCCCAGGTTCATGATTTCCTGATTTGTAAATGCACCAATATTTTTACTTTTAGAGATCCAGGATGCTTCTAACCAAAATCCTAATTGTATATCAAAACGAGCATCGATCCCTATCCTATTTTCAGGAATTTCAGAATATTGAGGAATTAATTCGTTTTGATCACGCGAATCTGCAATTCGGTAATGATATGTAAGAGCTGCCTCACCATGCGGGAGAGGTGATTGAAATCTGCCACCAATTTCCGGATATTTTTTATTGGTAGTAATTGTTTCCCATCCTTTAGGATTTTTATTGCCATATAAACACCAAATCCAGAAATTGGCATTGTTAAGTAAATAATACCGACCTAACATGCCCCATACGCCATCGGCTAGTTGTAACGGATCTCTTGGATCGATCTGATCGAACCACATAAGGGGACGCAGCATGACTGCCGATCCGAAATTTATTTTCTGAAGGCCAACTCTAAACTCAAATTGCCGGGTAGAATAGCGGGCCCAAATCCTGTAAGGTTTAATACTTCCATTTGCCGATGAAGTATCGGAAAATTGTAAACCAATATTACCATATGCATTTACCGATATTTCAAAATCGATTAACCTGTTCTTTGGACGTTCCAGGTTGTAATTTATTTGAGGAATATAACGAGCTCCAATCCACACAGGCAAATCGTTTGAAGGATTTAAATGAGTCCAGGAGGAGAGTTGTCTTTTACAGGTTAAAGTATCTCCCGGAACATTTTTATTTCCTTGACTTTCGAGTAAGACAAAAGGAATTAGTAATAGTATTAAAGTGAAGTAATTCTTCATTTCTTTTTATATGGTAATATTCCATAAAAGAAAAAATTTGCAATCTCCATAATCAATGACTGCATATTCGGGTACATCCCTTGCAGCCTTTCATCAGAAACCATTTCAATTGTTTTATCACTCATATATAGGATGAAATCAAGATTAAGATCTTTTCTGATCCATCCTTCTTTTTGAGCCTTCGAATAGTCATCCTTGACCATTTGAAGCATTTCACCGGCTCTTCTCATCCAATATTTATATAATTCCGATTCAGTATTACCATAAATATCTTTTATCAATTCTGTACTGATATCATTTGTTCCTTCAAATTTCATGATAAGCTGTTGTCTCACCTTTTCCTCAAAAGGTATATCCTGATCCATTAATTTTCGATAATTCATGAGGATATTATCGAAAAGATTTTTTACTACTTCTTTGGCAAGTTCAGTTTTATTCGAAAAAGCCCGATAGAAAGTCATTTTACTTACATTTGCTTCACGGCATATCTCTTCAATACTTACACGCCTTATCCCAAATTTCCAGAACAGATCGTGACTTGTTTTCAGAATAGCATCGTATTTATCCTGAGCGATTGTAAGATTCATAAAGCATTTAGTTTACGAATACATGACAAATATACGAAAAAAATATAATAAAACAAAAAACGTAACAAATAAAATAATTTGTATCTATAGATGTTATTGCAAGCGACTTTTTTACGCAAATAATTTCTTTCAAAATAATTACTTTTGCCTCTCCTTCGCAAAGGAGTATTAGCATGTGACGGTTGATATGAGAGTATTCAGGAATCCGGATAATATTACAATTGAGCGCCCTGTTGCTACCATGGGTATTTTCGACGGCGTGCATTTGGCCCATCAGTCGATTATTAAACAATTAATTGCAACAGCTAAGAACCTTTTAGGAGAATCGACGATTGTTACCCTTTGGCCCCACCCAAGAATTTTTTTAAATCACAATCGGGATCCTATTAAACTTTTAAACACGCTTGATGAGAAAATAGAACGTCTTGATAACGCTGGCATTGGAAATTTAATTATTATTCCTTTCGATGAAGAATTGGCTGCCATGTCATCTGAACAATTTATAATTGAAATATTACTGAAGAAAATTGGAATAATACATCTTGTGGTTGGTTACAATCATCAGTTTGGACGAAATCGTGAAGGAAATTATGAGCAACTCCAGGAGTTATCAGGCCAACTGGGATTCGGACTGTCAAAACTACCACCTGTGATAATTAAGGATACAAGGATCAGCTCATCCCTTATTAGGCGTTTAATCATGGAAGGCAAAATGGAGTATGCAAATAAGTATTTAGGCTATACTTATTATATTACCGGAAAAGTTACTGAGGGTAGTCGTAAGGGGCGCGATATAGGATTTCCTACAGCCAATATAGAAATAAACGATAACGACAAGTTACTACCACCCAAAGGAGTATACGCTGTTTATATCGATACATCCGAGACATGCTATAAGGGTATGATGAACATTGGCTGCCGACCTACATTAAATGAGGATTGCATGCAACATACCCTTGAAGTAAATCTTTTCGATTTTAGTGGCAATCTGTATAACAAAGAACTTAGAATTTCTTTTATTAAAAAAATAAGGGAAGAAAAAAAGTTTACCGGTATTGAAGAACTCAGAAAACAAATAACTGCTGATAAACAGTTAATAAACAAAATTCTTGATTCTGTCAAAATGAACAGATAGTAGTTTGGTATTTTGCGAATAAAGTTGCCATCTTTGAATCCTCAATATCGAAATGAAATAATAAGTTTGTTATTACTTAGTTGTTTTATTACCCCTTTTAAATAATATAAATATGAAAGAAGATATTTTGGTTGATGCCTTACCTTATAAAGTAAAAGATATGAGTCTGGCCGATTTTGGGCGGAAAGAAATTGAAATCGCTGAAAAAGAGATGCCCGGGCTCATGGCAACACGCGAAAAATATAAGGGACAAAGTCCGCTCAATGGGGCCCGGATTACTGGTTCTCTTCACATGACAGTACAAACTGCGGTTTTAATAGAAACACTGAAGCCTTGGGTCCCAATGTACGCTGGGCAAGTTGTAATATATTCTCCACTCAGGATCATGCAGCGGCTGCTATTGCTGGAA
>CAYMQP010000231.1:0-6587 GCA_964392505.1 uncultured Bacteroidales bacterium | reverse complement strand
CACAGAGTATTATACACCCGAAAATGAACGGGGTTTAAATTATAAGGATCCTGCATTTAGGATTGAATGGCCCTTAACACCAACAAATATGACTGATAAAGATCAAAAATATTCATTCATTAATACTAATTTTAAAGGAATAGAATTATGAGATGCCGACATTGCAATACGGACCTTAAACATGTGTTCGTCGATCTGATCAATTGTCCCCCTTCTAACTCCATGTTAAAACCTGAACAATTAATCGAACCCGAACCCTATTATCCGTTAAAAATATTCACCTGCCCTAATTGTCTCCTGGTTCAGGTTGATGAAATGAAGAAGGCTGAAGCAATCTTCGACAGCGAATACACCTATTTTTCATCGTACTCTAAAAGCTGGCTTGAACATTCAAAGAATTATGTTGAGATGATGATAAAGCGTTTTGGCTATAATCAGAATTCACAAATAATAGAAATTGCTTCGAACGACGGATATCTTTTACAATATTTTAAAGAAAACAGTGTCCCTGTATTGGGAGTCGATCCAACAGCCAATACAGCAGCTGTTGCCATAGAAAAAGGTATTGATACAATAATTGATTTCTTTGGTGCCGATTTTGCCCAGAATCAGTTGGTGAAAAAAGGAATTAAAGGAGATCTTATTTTGGGTAATAATGTTCTTGCCCATGTTCCTGATATTAACGATTTTGTAACGGGAGTGAAAATTGCCTTGAAACCCGATGGAGTAAATACATTTGAATTTCCTCATCTGATGCGACTAGTTGAAGAATGTCAGTTCGATACAATTTACCATGAGCATTTTTCTTACTTATCATTCCATGCCGTGAAGCGAATTTTCGAAAACCAGGGACTTGAAATGTTTGATGTTGACGAATTATCAACACATGGAGGTTCATTACGGATTTTCACAAAACATATAGAAGATAAAACCAAACAAATCTCTCCAAATGTCAGTGATTTATTGCACCGGGAGAAAGAAGCTGGTATGACAAGTATGGAGTATTACAACAATTTCCAGGAACGGGTAGATCGCATCAAATATGCCGTGTGGGAATTTCTGATCAAAACACACAGGGAAGGGAAAAAGGTTATTGCATACGGAGCTGCTGCCAAAGGTAACACGCTACTCAATTATTGTGGTGTAAAAGGGGACGATCTGATTCAATTTGCTGTAGATGCAAGTCCGCATAAGCAAAATCGATACCTTCCGGCAAGCCATATATTAGTTCGCGATCTGGACAGTATTGCTGAATATAAGCCTGATTATGTGATTATTCTTCCATGGAATTTAAAGAAAGAGATCGGTGAACAACTAAAATATATAAGAGAGTGGGGCGGCAAATTTGTTACTTTCATTCCTTCTTTGGATATATTTTAATATGATCAAATTTAAGAAAATAGAATCTGATAAGAATGTTGGTTCGGAAATGTATAATTTCATTTCCGAACTCTTTCCAATATGCAGAAGCATAACCGGTAATGGAGTTCGGGAAACTCTAAATCAGATTCACAAACATATTGCATTACAGATTACTGAAATACCAACAGGAACACAAGTATTCGACTGGCAAATCCCTAAAGAATGGAATATTAATGATGCATATATAATTGATCCAAAGGGAGAGAAAATCATCGACTTCAAGAAACTTAACCTTCATGTGTTAAATTACAGTATTCCTGTTCATAAAAAAGTTGATCTTCCTACCCTTAAAAAGCATTTGTATACGATACCTGAAAAACCTGACTGGGTACCCTACTTTACATCCTACTATGTTGAGAAGTGGGGATTTTGTATGAGTCATAACCAGTTTACAGGTATGACGGATGGAGAATATGAAGTATTTATTGATTCTTCATTGGAGAATGGTCACTTAACTTATGGTGAAGTTTTGCTGAAAGGTGAAACTGATGATGAAATCCTGATTTCCACGCATATCTGTCATCCTTCATTATGCAACGATAATCTCTCGGGAATTGCTGTATGCACCTACCTTGTAAAATTGTTAAGCCATACAAAACACTATTATTCTTACCGATTTTTGTTTATACCGGGTACTATAGGTGCTATTGCCTGGCTTGCTGGGAATGAAAAAAGATTGGGTAAAATAAAAATGGGATTAGTAACTTCCTTATTAGGGCTGGACAATGTGTTCACCTATAAGAGAACAAGATCGGGTAAAGAAACTATCGATAAAGTAGTTGAATATATTCTTAAGCTCAAAAAGCCTGATTATAAAGTAATCGATTTCATCCCTTATGGATATGATGAACGGCAGTTCTGTTCACCGGGGATCAATCTGGCAGTGGGCAATCTTACGCGGATTCCTTATGGTGAATACCCTGAATACCATACTTCGGCCGATAACATGGATCTAATATCGGAGAAGGCGTTGTATGATTCACTTCATGTTTTTTTGAGGATTGTCCAGTATATTGAGTGTGAAAAAAAATACATCAATTTATTCCCAAAAGGAGAACCTCAACTGGGTAAAAGAGGTCTTTATAATAACCTGGGAGGAAGGAACGATAGTAAAATTCTACAGCTTGCCCTATTATGGGTGCTTAATTTCTCTGACGGTCAATACTCAATTACCGATATTGCCATTCGTTCCGGAATAGATATTGAACTGATTACCGAAGCTACTAACATGCTCTTTGAAAAAGGATTATTAAAAGAATTATAATCAATACCCCTATTGATCTAACGACAAAAGATTAAAATATTTAATAATTAACTAATATGGCAAAACTTCAACGACCTGATTATGCTTACATGAAAGGTAAGTTAGTTCCCTGGGATGATGCAGTACTTCATGTCGGATGTGAAGCTGTTACCCGTGGATTAAATGTATTTGAAGGTTTAAAAGGCTATTGGAATAATAAGAATAAATTTGGTATTGTTTTTCTTGAGCGGCATTATAAAAGATTACTTCGCTCGGCTAAATTGTTGCACATTCCTTGCCCCTGGTCATATAAAGAATATGAGAATGCGATTTTTGAATTGATGGGTACACTGCTTAAAAAAGAAAAAGACATGTGGATCCGTACCACACTATACGTTACGGATGGATATTGGGGCGAAAATACGAAGGCTGATCTGGTAATGACGGCTTACCACCAGGATAAAGAACAACCGGAACCTATTAATCTGGGTATTAGCACATGGATGAGAGCCACTGACACCATGCTTCCGGCCCGAATCAAAACCTCGACGAATTACCAGGTTGGAAGACTTGCTCGAATAGAAGGACGAGCCAGAAATATGCAGGATATGATATTGCTTAATCAATGGGGACGCGTGGCCGAATCGACCGGTTCCTGCGTGTTAATGGTTCGCGATGGAGTAGTATACTCGCCACCTGCAAGCGAAGGTGCTTTAGAAAGTATTACATTAGATTTTGTTGAAAAACTGGCAAAATCGTTAAATATACCTTTCGTACGACGCCCGATCGACAGAACAGAAATATTGATTGCTGATGAGCTGGCCATTTGCGGAACACTGGCCGAATTAGTCCCAATTAAAAATATTGATGGTCAGGAAATTGATCCTTATGGCCCCATTCTTACAACTATTAGAAATAAATTCTTTAACGTTGTCAGGGGAATAGAAAAGAGTCAAGACCTTGAAATTACATATATTCCTGAGTCAAGAATAAAAAGTGATTAATAAAATTAATGTAACTCAAATGATTTGGGTTTATTAATTATTATTTTGAAATTTTATAAATAAGTTACTCGTATCTAAGAATGAATTATATTTCTTCATCGTTATGAGACATAATAATTAAATAAATATTGTTCTAATATACCTAGTATCTGACCTTCAAACAGTTGGAAATTGTATAAACGTTTAATCGAAAAAATCATAAAAAGTATAGTTAATCATGTATTTTTCTTTGTTTATCAAAATGAAATGGATTGCACCTGTTAATACGTTAAATTTGCTCTGTAATTGATCTCATGCGAATAAAGAAACATTCATTAGTAAAAGACGTATAGCAAATTGACAAATAAAAAAATTAATTATGAAAATTATTAGACTACTTTTTATTTCATTATTACTGATTTCTTTCACAACATTAATCAGTAATTCGTTTGCTCAAAGCTGTCCGAGCAATATGATTTCATACTGGAAATTACAGGAAGCATCAGGTCCTGTTTACGATGATTACTATGGTAGTCATAATGCCACAGCTGTCACTTCAGCTCCCTCTCAAACGGCAGGAGTTAGTGGTAAAGCACAATACTTTAATGCCAGCCTTTCCACTTTTCTTATTGTAGCTGATCATTCCGACTTTGACTGGTCAGGAACAGCAAGTTTTAGTATTGAATTTTGGGTGAAATTCGATGAAATTGGATCAACCCGTGTATTCATTGGCAGGGACGATCCTTCCAACCAGGTACAATGGTGGATCGGCCAAAACGCAACCGGGAGAATTCAATTCTTTTTGCAGGATAATGACGCTGGTACTACGAGCGATATTACATCAGTTGCAGCTTATAATACCGGACAATGGGTACATATTGTTGCAAGTAGAAATGGTGGCACAGATGTGAATTATCTATATGTAAATGCAGGAACTCCTGTTACTTCAACGGTTAATTTTAATGGCAATTTTGCATCCAGTGCTCCTTTAAATATCGGATACTTGTCGGTGGATGCAGTTCCCGCATATTACTATACAGGCGGTATTGATGAAATAGCAATTTATAGTCGTGCATTAAGTCCTTCGGAAATTGCAACACATTATGATAATGCCAGACTATACCAGATTGGTTACTGCGATGGTAATGAACCTGTATTTCTATCATCTCCGAATATTCATGCTACTGTAGGTCAAGAATATACTTACGATGCCGATGCTTCGGGTAACCCGTTACCAACATACTCTTTAATTACTAAACCTACAGGTATGACAATAAATTCTACTACGGGTGAAATTGCCTGGACTCCTGCATCGGCTATGGAAAACGGCCATGTTGTTTTGCGTGCAACAAATGCTGGCGGTACGGCCGAACAAGATTTTAATGTTTATCTTGCTGAGGCACCCGATTGTAGGGATAATCTAATAGCCTATTGGGATTTTGATGAAGTTGGTACTCCGTATGTTGATAATATTGCTGGGTGGGAATTAAATGGAATGAGTCCAAGTGCTGCAACAGGAATCGTTAATGGTGCCTTATTATTTGACGGAGTCAATGACAGTCTGAACATGGAAGATCCTTATACATATCCAGAAGTGATTTGGTTTGATTTTGATGATGTCCCTGATTTTTCTTTTGAAGTCTGGATGAAATCGGACGCTTCACCAAGCACCGTTATGGTATTAATTGGACGTGAATCTACAGAAAATCAAACCCAATACTGGCTTGGTGTAAATAATACAGATGGATCTGTCGGATTTTACTTAAGAGATTATGATGGAGATAATGCTTATATAGAAGGTGGTTCGGTATTGGATAATTTTTGGCATCACATTGTCGCAACATACAATGCAAGTACAGATGCCATGAATTTATGGGTAGATAAAACTAATGTTGATGGTACAACACAAGCCTTTGGTAATTTTGGAGCTGATGGTATGGATCTAAATATTGGTTATCTAAATACCACGACTAGTAAGTTTTGGTATGAAGGTTTAATCGATGAAGTTTGTTTTTATGATACTGATTTAGATCTTTCTACTATAACAGATAATTACAATGCCGGTATTGCGGGTAATGGCGCCTGTGTATACAATTATGCTCCAATCATTGTAACTACACCTGATACGGAAGTAGATGAGGATTCGCCATACTATTACCAGATCATTGCTACCGATATCGACGAAGACGATGTCCTTAGCATATCGGCAGTAACCAAACCGGCCTGGCTGAATTTCAGCTACACTCCCGGCGATACTTCGGCTGTGCTGAGTGCAACTCCCACCAATGATAATGTCGGATTGCATGATGTTCTGCTTCGGGTATCGGATGGATCAATAAATGTCGATCAACCATTTACCATTGAGGTTATCAATGTGAATGACCCTCCGGTAATAACCTCAACTCCATTGTTAATCGCTTTCGAGGATCTTAATTACACATATTTTGTAACAGCTACGGATGATGATGGTGATCCTTTAACAAAAAATGCCATTGTAAAACCCGCCTGGCTCGATTTCAGAAACGATTCACTGACCGGAACGCCAAGTCAGAGCGATGTTGGTTATCATGATGTTACAATCCGTGTTTCAGATGGTACAGTAAACGTCGATCAACCCTTCACAATTGAAGTACGATCAACGAACGATGCCCCTGAATTCACTTCAATTCCTATAACAACTGCTGATGATTATGAACTTTATACCTATACGTATTTTGCAGTTGATAACGATGGTGACGCACTCACATATACGGTGCTTACAAAACCAGATTGGCTAATACAGGTTAATGATACTACCCTTTCGGGTACTCCTGCATGGGACGATGCCGGACTGGTTTTTGATGTCTCCATTCGTGCATCAGATGGATATTTACATGACGATCAAAACTTCCAGATTACGGTTGGAAATGAAAACGATCCGCCTGTATTCACATCAACTC
>CAYMQP010000230.1:0-6789 GCA_964392505.1 uncultured Bacteroidales bacterium | reverse complement strand
TCCCTACATGGACGCAGTGGTTTATGGCGATGAATTACTACTTCATTTTAAAAAAGATATTAATGTAAATAGCGATAAAGAGATACGGGTTGATATTACTGTACCCGAATTGGAAAATGTAATACTCAGTGGTGTAGGTAATTTTTACCTTAAAGGTTCTCAACAATATAAACTGGAACTTGAACTGATCGGTGTAGGTAATATCGAAGCTTTTGGCCTTCCGGTGATTTATGGAATTGTGGATATTAGTGGTACAGGTAATGTAGAAATTGATGCCAAAGAACAACTAATTGTCGATATTGATGGACTTGGAAATGTTTATTATCGAGGCGATCCTGAATTAACAGTAGATATTAATGGTTTAGGTGAAGTAGTCAGGGACTAACTTTCAAGTAGATTCTGTATCAGAAGAGAGGCTGCAGTTTTTCTGCAGCCTTTTTACATTTTTCTAGGATTTATATTTAGTTAAAAAAATGTAAAACCGTTATCCTTAAACCCTGTTCATAAATTGTATTTTTGTTTCTTATAAAATAAATAAGTAATGAAGATAATGGTTACAGGAACAGCGGGATTTATTGGTTATCATTTGGCACGAAAAATATTGGAACGCGGCGATGAGGTTGTTGGGCTTGATAGTATAAACGACTATTATACTGTAGAACTGAAATATGGTCGTTTAGAACAAACAGGTATCTACAAAGGGGATATAAAATATGGTCAAAAAGTTGCATCAGATAAATTTTCAGGCTATTCATTTATTCAATTGAAGCTTGAGGATAAAAAAGGACTTGATAAGCTATTCTCGGAAGAGAAATTCGACAGGGTATGCAATCTGGCTGCACAGGCTGGTGTACGGTACAGCCTTCAGAATCCAACAGCGTATATTGACAGTAATATAATAGGTTTTATAAATATACTTGAGGCTTGCAGGAACAATAGTATTGATCATCTGGTTTATGCCAGTAGTTCGAGTGTTTACGGACTCAACGAAGCCATGCCTTTTTCAACCCACGATAATGTTGATCATCCCATAAGCATGTATGCTGCCAGTAAGAAATCGAATGAACTTATGGCCCATACCTATAGCCATTTATTTGGCCTTCCAACAACAGGATTACGATTTTTCACGGTATATGGTCCGTGGGGCCGGCCCGACATGGCATTGTTTCTGTTTACTAAGGCTATACTAAATGATGAACCGATACAGGTTTTTAATGAAGGTAATATGCGGCGAGATTTTACCTATATCGATGATATTGTTGAAGGTGTTATCAGGGTAATTGATCGTATACCGAATGGAAATCCGGACTGGACAGGAAAACATCCCGATCCGGCCACTTCAGTAGCACCTTTTAAGGTATATAATATTGGAAATAGTAGTCCTGTAAACCTGATGGAATTTATTGAGGCTATTGAAGAAGCGCTGGGTAGGAAAGCTCAAAAGGAAATGCTTCCAATGCAACCCGGTGATGTTCCTGCTACCTGGGCCGACACCACTGATCTGGAAAATGAACTGGATTATAAGCCCAATACACCGGTTAAGGAAGGAGTGAGGAGGTTTGTGGAGTGGTATAAAAGCTACTTTAAGGTGTGAGTTTTTTCCCTAAAGTAAAGGAAGGAATAGAAGAAACAGAAATACACAATACCATTTAATCTTATGAAAACCGACTCGAATAGGGCTATAAGTAAAGAAATACAAAGGAATAAGAAAAAAATCTCTTGCCTTTTTCTTACTGCATGAATTATAGAAAATACAAATATTAATAGGCTGGAGATAAGACCAGGAATACCCGCATAAAGCCAGGTTTCAAGAAATTGATTGTGGGCATTATACTTAATTTTTACGACAGGAGAATGTTTTTCTTCATATGTTGTTACAAACTTTTCAGCTGCATCTCCTATTCCATATCCCAGTATAGGTTTTTCCTTAATGAGTTTGAGTGCATGTTTCCATATAATATGTCGAGTTATTGATTTTTTTGTTTGAATTTTCTTCTCGGATTGAAGACTACTTTGAAAGGTTGTTCCTATCCTGGTAAATTTAATCGCAACAAAGAGTAAGCTGAACGTAATGACAACAACAAACCCTACTTTCAGATAGAATCCCTCAAGAGTAAACTTAATAAGGAAATATAATATAAGACTAATAAATGTCAACAAGGCAGATCGTGAGTTTAATAAAATCAGCATTCCTAATCCGAGAACGAAGCAGGTTGTTTGGATGATCAATCCCGGCTTGTTAAATGTGTAGAATTGGGATAGGTAATATATTATTTGAATTAAAAGGAGATAACTGAAATAGGTTGAATGGTTAAAAAAGAGGTAATTGTTGGTTCTAAACCAATGGAAGAAATTTACAATGCTGGTCGCTTTATCTATTAGAATAGGGATATCCTGTAAAAACTTCGCTAGGATTAGTGTTATACTAATTATTAGACTAATCGCCAATGTATTAAATACTATATTTAATTTCAGATTTACTTTCTGGTTTAGGTAAATAAACAGCAGAGGTAATCCAAGAAAATTGATTTGTCGTTCGATTATATTCATTCCTTCACTTGTATTTTCTGTGTATATCATTGAAAATAAACCAATAACAAAAAAACCAGGAAGTATTAAGTAGGATGGCTTTATTGACTTTAAGTTTATTGGATTAAATATAAATGCAATGAAGAGAAATAAATATGTAATGCTCAAGCATATGGGCAGAAATTTTAGGCCGTAAGGCATTAAAAGGATCAGAAGCAAACACATTAACAACAACAAGCCAACTGGGATTTTCTCCTTTGTTTTAAGGTTTTCTGATTGTATAAGTATTGAGTTTAGAAAATTCATCATGAATAATATCAGGGTTGAGCTGGGATTAATGCCAGGTCTACTGGAGATTTTCTAAGTTTTTAGGAAAAGGTTTACGCAATTCTGCAAAAATAAGAAAGCTGAAGCTAAGACCAAGTGATAAGATAAATGTAATAAGCGTGCCTTGGTGTAAATTCTCGAAAAGCAGAATATATAAACAAAATAGCAGACAATAAATTCCGCAAAGGATCAAGGTAACTTGACTATGCTTCATCCCTGACTGGGTCAAACGTTGATAAGCGTGTTTCTTGTGCGCCTTAATGAGTTGTTCTTTATTTTGGAACCTGCGGAAAAGGGTAACAGTGGCATCAAGCCAGAAAACCGAAGTAAATGCCATGGAAAGAAGAAGCTCTTGGTTCCTTTTAAAGTAAAAGATAATTGCTGATATAAAAATGATATAACCCAAAAGTGTACTTCCTGTATCGCCCATGAAAATTCTGGCGGGATACCAGTTCATTACTAGGAATCCTATAACGATTGCAGCAATTAATAATAGATAGTATTCTTTCGTAAAATAAAAACTTATTAAGAAAAATAGAATACCTTGGGCAGCTGCATACCCATCGATCCCGTCGAGGAAATTGAAGAGGTTTATAAACCATATACCTGAAAACAGCATCACTAAAAAAAGTAATAGCCAAGAAATCGACCAAGAAAATTCTTCCTGTTTGAGAAAAATAATCGCCAAGCCTGTAATGAGGGAAATAAATTGGATCAGAATCCTTATACTAACTCGGATGTTGATGAAATCATCCATAATACTGATAATAGTAATAGGTAATGCGCTTAGGAATATAAACAAATAACTTTTATCAAAATATACTGGCCAGCCGATAATAATCAGAATATACCACGTTACTACTATTCCTATTCCTCCTACACGGGGTGTTGGTAAATTATGAGAACTTCGATAATTAGGTATATCATACAATGATTTCTTAATGGCAAGTTTGCGTAACATTACTTGGAAAAGAAAACTTACTACAACCAGTATAGATAAGAAAAGATATATATTATTCATTTGTCACAATCATTGATTTAATTCCAGCATCTACTTGCATATACTCATATATTCCTAATTCTTCATATGAGTAACTATTCGTTATTTGAAGATCTTCACAGAGTTTTTCCATCAATTTTGGTTTCATTCCTTTTAAAAGGGATACGAGTATTTTACTGCTGAAATAGGGTATTCTTTTTTTCCCAAGATGAAAGGCAATTCGTTCAATCAGATAAGAGCTTGACACACCTTCCTTATCAGCAAGGATAATAATTCCCTTAAAAGTCTTATTTATTATGATACCATATAAAGCTTGAATAAAATGTTTTATATGGAGGAATTGTCGTTTGTTATTTATTCCTTTGAGGGGTAAGGGGATACCTTTATTCACAAAATTTATCAGTGAAGTCAGATTCCCAGGGCTGCCTGCTACTCCATAAATCATACTGGGACGAAGACACACAACACGAAATTCGGGGCTTTCCATTTTAAGTAATTTGACATCAGCTTTCAGTTTATATATACCATAAAAATCTTTAGGAGAGCATGGTGTTTGAGAGTCAATTAGCCGTTGATTTCCATAAACAGCTATAGTACTAATTTGTATAAAAGAACCTACATTTTTTTCTTTGGCGATACTTGCTAGGTGTACAGACAACTCGAAGTTTACCTTTCTGTAAAGTTCTTTGTTTTTTTCCCAGGGACGATGAACAATCGCTGCAAAATTAATAACTGTATCCATACCTGAAAAATTGTTTCTAGGAATGTCAAACAAGTTATCAATTATATATTCTCCAGATGTACCGGTTGGTACTCTTGATATAATGGAAAAGTCGATGTCAGCCGAATATCTTCGAATGAAGTTATGTGCAAGAAAACTATCCCCTCCTATGATTAATATACGAAATTTACCTGGCATAATACTGCTTTATTTTTGGTAAAAGACGCAACAGGGGATATAGGGTAGGAGCATTTATTCCATTTTCACGGAATGCTCTGAGGCATTCTTTATTCTGTTGCATAATATTACTCAGGTTCTTATTGGTAGCTCCTCCTAGCCGCATATGTACCCAGGTATCATTAATATATCTGGTTCGTATCTTGTGTTTTTCTATAAAGCGTAACATTATTTCAAAATCGGCGGCGAGCTTAAAATCAAGATTGAATCCTCCATGTTGACGATATATTTCGGTTCGGACATAAAATGTTGGGTGAGCAGGATGCCATCCATATCTGAAACCTTTTTTAGCGGGATATGTGCCCGTGTTCCAATATCTGATTATTTTGGTTGGATTATGTGGGTCAACATAAATAATGTTGGAATAAACTGCATCCACATCCTTTATATGATAGCTGATATTTTCCAGCACTTGATTATGAGCATAGAAATCGTCGGAATTCAAGAAGCCTATAACATCGCCTGAGGCCATATTTATTCCTTTATTCATGGCATCGTATATTCCTTCATCGGGTTCCGATATAGTTCTCAACTTAACTCCGAATTTTTTTTTGTAGGATTCAACCACTTCTAAAGTGCTATCATTTGAGCCTCCATCAATTATCAGGCATTCATAATCCTGAATCGATTGCTGAAGGATTGAGTCGAGCGTTGTTCGAAGGGTACCCTCACTGTTATAGGTCGAAGTTATAATTGATATCATTTATATTTTTTTTATTTCCTGTAATACCCGTTTATGCAACTGAATCACTTCTTTTCTTGTCCTGCTCGGCCTGATACTCTTGTACATATCGATAGGCAGGTAATTGATGGAGAATCCTAAATTCAGTAGTAATATCCTGAAAAAAAAGCTGGTTTGGAATAGGAACAGTAACATACCTTTACGAATTAAGTGATTGAAGAAGTAAAGTTTGAATAAGCCAACATAGTAGTATGTAAATGCAAAATCGGACATTTCACTTCCACCACCACCAAAATGTATGATTTCATCGTTGAGAATTTTTCGATTTATTGAATCGCTCTGTCGAATAAAAAAATCAGCTTCCTCATGATAAAAGGTATAACGCTCATCGAAACCACCTACCTCTTCGAAGAGTGACCTTTTCATCAACAGGAAACAACCACTGAAGTAGTAAGCTGAGTCTGGAGATTTCATCTTCTTCCTAAAGAAAAACTTTACCAGGCGCTTAATAAGGAAGAGGTCTATGATAAGTTTTATCGGCTTGGGTCTCCCAAAGGTATTTTGTTGTAAGCTTTTATCGCGGTTTAGTATTTTTGCAGTATATATTGCCTTCCTATCCAGCTTGCCAGTTTTTACTAAATGAAAGCTTTCAGAAAGAGAAAGTGACTGGGTGTCATTATTTATCAACATAAGGTTGTCAAATTTAGCCTTTGATACTAGATAATTGTTTCCCCGGGCAAACCCGAGATTCTCTTGGCTCTCGAAAAAAATGATCTTTTTAATATCAGTAGCAATTTTTCTGATCAAAGGAACTGAATCATCGTTTGAGTTGTTATCTACAATTAATATTTCATAATCATTAAGAGTATGTTTATCGAGCTGTTCTGCAAGACTCTCCAGGGTTTCCTTGATAAATTTGACTCCGTTGTAATTTACAATAATTATGCTTAATCCATTATTAGTTTGCTTCATTGACTTTTAGGATGTTCTTTCTTGTGTCGTGAATTTTTTGAAAGTAAAAATCAAAATTATTAATAGTTCATGGGTTCCCCTGGTATACAGGAATAAACCCTTAAAATTAAGGATTACAATAAGGAGGATCAGGACTTCCATAAAAAGTTTTGCCTGAAACTGTGTAGCCGAGGCTGTCTGGCAAATATTCAGGTAGGTGTCTTTCAGTAATTTACCAAAAGTTAGAATAAGCACTGCCGTACCGATAATTCCATAATAGAACAGCAGTTTGATATATCCGATATCCGATTTTGGAATTCGTCCTTCACCAAACAGGAGTCC
>CAYMQP010000229.1:0-6811 GCA_964392505.1 uncultured Bacteroidales bacterium | reverse complement strand
TTTTTACAGAGCTAAAACAAGTGCGACAGTTTGAATATGGGAATACAAACAGGATCACCCGATACCAGGTAACAAATTTCTGTGACCTTTCAAATTCTCAAGCTGAGAAAAAAGTTTGTAATATCATAACCTGCCAGATAACAAGTCAGGGTAATATTTATAGAGTGAGCCGAAGAAACCAGCCGGCCAATAATTATTCCGACGGGGAATTTATTTATGAGTTCGATAACTCCTTTAACCTGAAAAGCGCAGCATTTACTAATATTAAAAAGACCGAGAACTGGAAAACTTATATTGAACTTAATGCTGATGGGTATGCATCGAATTACATTTATGAGAACCAGGGTGCAATACGAAATTCATTGCTGATCAACTACTATCTGGACGATCCCAGAGCAAAATATAAAGTAGAAACCATAAGTTGTGCCTTTGAGGATGACGGGGTTTCATACTATCAAAAAAATAACATGACCGGTAAAAGCCGTGTGCGCGACAAACTAACCCTGGAATGGAGCCCTTGGCGTTAGTTTTGCATAGTTTTATTAATTACTTCTGTACTGTTATTATCCTGCTTGTTTGTCCGGCTTTGTCGAAAACACGAAGCTTGATGATGTTGTTCGCAGGCAGGGATTGTGTGTAAATTGAGGAATTCTCCGAAGGGTCGGTGCCATCTGTGGTATACCGTATAATTAAATCCTGACATACTGCAATGGCTTCATAATAACCATCCTTCATAATAGCTCCAGCTGGTGGAATATGGTAATTATATCCTCCATTCAGGTAATGTAATTTTGGTAGTTCATAGTTATACAGCGTATAATTGAAATTGAGCCATTCAGCATCAATTGCTTTATTACGTTTATCCGAGCTTGATATAGTTACCCAGGGTGAAGATTTTGACCAGCAACGCTCTGCAAATGAAATGAGTTTTGGAAGCAGATAATATTCCATCATATCAGCACCTTTAATGGTCTCGTGCCATAACTCAGCCTGCAAACCAATAATATTTTTATAAGCTTCAGGTTGTAAGCGTTTCATTCCGGCATACTCTTTTTCAGTATCCATGAGCTTGCCCATAGATGTTTTTGTTGTGGTTATAAACATATTGAAAGGTGCAAATTCCCATGCGTCACGCTCATTATTGAATCCTCCCCAATATAATCCGGGTTCTAAGGGATCGTTATCATACGCAAGGTCGAAATAGAAATTAGATACCGGACATAATACAACGGGGTACCCTGCATTAGCTATTCTGTATGCCAAATCCTGAGCTTTTTCGAGATTGTTCCAGATATAGGGAATTATATTACCTCCGGCAAATTCAGGATTAACCGAATAGTTCCAGTTTTTATCTTTAGTAAGGGCAACTTCTTCCCAGCCACCGGCTTTCAGGTTATGATTACTAAGTATTTTAGTAATTCGTCTGAAGAAATATTGTTGCAGGTTTTTCGAATCGCTGATATCAGTATTTTCGGTTATGAGTTTTATACATAGGGGCGATTGGGTCCATGCTCCTTCCGGTACTTCATCACCACCGGTATGAATCATGGTTAGCGGTACATCGGCTTCTTTATACATTTCAATAATATCATCGATAACCATCCCGAAAAAATGATATACCGACTCTCTGGCAACGCATACTACATTATCATTATAAAACTGTGCCGATAAATAATTTGATTGATCATCCGGATCGATAAGTCTGAATTCGTTGGCTTCGGCAATTTTAGCTTTTTCCTTGTATCGGTTATAACGGACTTCCATAGCTTTAATAGCAGCCCGGGCATGACCGGGAAGATTAATACAGGGAATAACAGAAATATGTCGTTCATGCGCAAATTGAATAATTTCCTTGAAGTCCTTTCGTGTATAGTAACCCGAACCATGATTATTTTCGGAATCAGGGAAGGGACCTGAACCATAGGAAGGATGAAGAAAATCTGTTTCACTCAGTGTATGCCCGCGTTTCGATCCTATTTCAGTGAGCTCAGGTAATTCCTCAATTTCCAGCCGCCATCCCTCGTCTTCAGACAGGTAAAGATGCAGTACATTTAATTTATAAAATGCCATCAGATCGAGGATCTTTAGAATTTGTTCTTTCGATTGGAAATTCCGGCACACATCGATATGCAAACCTCTGTAATGAAATCGTGGTGCGTCTTCGATATACAGGGAAGGCAATTCGACACAACCTGGTTTTTCTTTATATACCTCGAAAGGGATCAAATTGAGCAGGGTTTGAATACCATAAAATACACCGACATCACTTCCTGAGATGGTAATTGAGTTTTCTCGGATTTCCAGCTGATAGGATTCATCCGCATCACTATTCACCATAAAGGATTTTGTCATCAGGTTGATAGTATTTATAAAAGGTCTGGAAGATTTTATTAATGGGAGTTTAAGTCCGGCAATTTCATTAAGCTTTTTTGAGAGGAATTTTGCATTAAATTCTAAGTCGGGATCATAACTAATTGAATAACGATTATCCAGAATAATAGCATTGTAACCAGATTCTAATTTAAAGGGAGAGGGAATAAATGGCAGAGGTGAAGGCTTTAAATTAGTGTGATTTTTCAGATAACCGTAGTAACGATTTTCCGGAGTTGGCAAAGGCTCATAATCATTCTTCGAACGCTTTATTTGCTCTTCTCTGGTGAATGGTATAATAGTATAAGATTGCGGAAGTACTATTTCTTCATTATTCCGACTATCGCGGTATACAAAATACAAACCTGCAGGTGCATCCGATTCTTTGATTTGCCAGCCATAGAACTCGTAATATATATCAACTGAAAAACCCGATTTAAGTTTCAGATTTTTTCGTGGAAGCAGCTTGTACAAATCACCACTGATATGAATTACTTCTGCAAGAGCACTGTCGGACGAAGGAATGATTATTCTGGGAGCCATGTTAAAATACAATATCCAGTCAGTTGCCATGAGCGTTATCGAGCTGTTATTTTTGACAGTAAATACTGCCTTTGCACGGGCACCATTGGAATATGTATTGCTGATAAGTTCCCAGTTTACTGCTAAATTGTTATGCAGTGCCATATTTTGGTGATTTGTGCATCCTATATAAACTAAAAGTATTATTATAAAAAGAAGGATTTGCTTCATATCTGAGCTTACTCAATTTTACTAAACACTTATACAGTTTCCTATTGTTCTCTATGAATTTACAAGATAACAAAAATGTACCAGTCGCGGTAATACTGTTATATTTATTGTTCTCTATTATAAGTTATATGCAACTGGCACTGCTAACCTATATTTGCAATATAGATGTTCCGATTACTGGTTTTATAAAATAATTTAAGTAATCATAAATCGCTGGTATACTTTTTTACTCGTTTATAATCTAACTTCAGTTTAATTATGTAAATTTGGTCGAGAAACAAAGTAAACTACTCCTTAAGCAACCTTCCCTATATTACATATTAATAGTGGGTTCTTATTAAATGAAATATTATGTATCAGGTATTATTACTTTGTTCGGATAATTCGGTACTAAATCCAATGGCCGAAGGATATTTCAGGTATTTTGCACAAGGTGATGCTGAGGTATACTGTGCAGGAATTAAAGTGAAAAAAATCGACCCTCTAGTTATTAGAATTATGCAGGAGGATAAAATTGATATTTCACATATACAACAATATAAAATTTCCGATTTGCGGCATATCGATCTTGATTATGTGCTTACTTTTGATGAAGAATCAGAGATCGAATCGCACCGGTTACCCTCCAAACCAGTGAAATATCATTACGACTTTGGCAAACTGCTTATGATGGATACGGTTGAAAGCGATGAAACGATATATCGTAATTTGCGCAGCCGGATAAAAAAGGTTATACGGGCTTTTATTAAAGAACATCTTACTAGTGTGAAGGCAAGCTAGTAATAATATAAGTATTAACCTTTATTATTCCAATATAAAAAGTTCCTCAACTGTTGTTTCCAATGCCCGGGCAATTTTAATGGCCAGAATTGCCGATGGTATAAATCTTCCATTCTCGATAGTATTAATAGTTTTGCGCGTTACCTCAACTCTTCTGGCCAGTTTTTCCTGGGTATAATTGAACTTGGCTCGATACATCTTTATCCGGTTATTCAACACTTCTTTCATTACAATACTATTATCTATCGCGCAGCAGAATCAGATGGGTGATAAGCATTGATAAAATGCCGATATACAGCATAATTTGCATAAGAAGTAATCCGGAAATTGCTATAAATTCGGTAATACCGGTACCAACTGCTGCAGCAACAAGCATGCACCAGTATCCGACGGTAATAGCTTGCCGTTTCGTATGAACCACCCATTCATTGTTTAAAATGTTCCCCAGTTGTGGATTCTTTCTTAATATACGTTTTATTTGCATGATTTTTATTAAACTCACAACAACAAGAATAAATCCAATCATACCTGCAACAACCAAACTTAACTTAATCGTTTTATTTGTGATATAGGGTAGAACGATTTTAAGTCCATACCACAATCCCCAGCCAATAGTTGCACCAATAAGTAGGTTGAAGCGTGAACGATCATACTTTTCTATTAATGATGTTTCCATAGTATTTGAAATAATGTAACATAAATGTATCAAAATGTAACCTACAGGTTACAAATATAAAAACATTTTAGAACTAATAAAATTTGTGTGGGTGTTTTTTAATATTATTCGGATTTTATAGCAATGTCAGTTAATACTAATACTGATAAATGGAACATTGTTTGCGCAAACTGGACCTGACATTATTTATCGTACCTGTCGGTGTTTAATATTTAAATAATAATTTATTGATTAAATTTTTAGAGTTCGCTAATCAATTTCTCTAATCCTTCCTCTGTCTTAGCCGAGAGTTCAACAAGCGGCATTTCAGGCTTAACTTTTTGTAAGTTTTCTTTGAAAATCTCTAGATTGAAATCCAGATAGGGTAGGAGGTCAGTTTTATTCATCACACATAAATCGGAGGTCTGAAACATATTTGGGTACTTGATAGGCTTATCTTCACCTTCGGTAGTACTGGCTATTACGACGCGCATTTCTTCACCCAGATCGAACAAAGCCGGGCATACCAGATTACCCACATTTTCGATGAACAGTAATGAATTTTCTACTGGTTCAAGTGATTTAACAGCATGATTTACCATATGTGCGTCGAGATGGCAACCATTACCGGTATTAACCTGGATTGCCTTTGCACCTGCGGTTTCAATACGCTTTGCATCGCTGGTTGTTTGCTGGTCGCCTTCAATTACATAGATTTTCTTCTTATCCTTGAGCGCTTTAATCAGCTTTTCCAGAAGCATGGTTTTTCCCGATCCGGGGGAACTGACCAGATTTATGGCTTTTATATTTTTTGCCTCGAAAAATCCACGATTCCTTTCAGCGAGCAAATTATTTTTGGAAAGGATATCCGTTTCAACATTCAGCAACTTTTTAGTATCATGTGTATGTGTATGATCATGGTCAAGATCATGATTGTGATTGTGATGATGTCCATGACTATGAGCTTCTTCAGCAACATTATGTAAGGTGAATGTATCGTGTCCGCAACCGCATGTTTCGCACATAATTTTTTATCCTTTTTATTTACCGCAAAGTTATGAAATTCCAGGGCATTATTCCGCAATAATGGATTTAACACGAAGTTCTTTACCCTTTATAAAACTGGCTCCGTAACTCTGACATTTTGGGCAAACGCTAAAGTAGTCATCGGGAGTATATTCCGTACCGCATTGATTGCA
This sequence comes from uncultured Bacteroidales bacterium, assembly GCA_964392505.1. Classification (GTDB taxonomy): domain Bacteria; phylum Bacteroidota; class Bacteroidia; order Bacteroidales; family UBA10428; genus UBA10428. The sequence goes on along the minus strand of CAYMQP010000229.1, from coordinate 1,054 downwards.
CACAGCACGTGCCTGTATAATCTCTTTATTAATCTTTGCTCCATCAATAATACTTCCTGGCCCCAGGCTTTCCAGTGCCATATCGAGAGCCGGTAACTCAACACCGGAGAGTGTTCCAACTTCGAGCACAACCTCCGTCACATGCTTTACTTGATTTTTTTGAGCTGTTTCTTCAACAATTTCAATAATATTTTGAACAAGAGAGAATTCGTGCATTTGAGTTAATTACAATCAGTTTACTAGCAAATTCTGGGTAACATTTCCCCGCTTAACATATCAATTATCCGACGTCCTCCAACAATAGTGTGGAGAACTGCTTTACCCGGGTGACTGGAGGTTATTTCTCCAACTATTTTGGCATCTTTGCCCAGCGTATTTTTATGGAATAGCTGAATTATTTTATCTTCTATGCCCGGTTTAGCTACAAGAAGCATTTTACCTTCATTAGCCAGGTATAGAGGATCGAAACCATATAGTTCACAAACAGCTCGAACGCTACGCCTTACTGGTATATTTTTTTCTTCAATCTCAATCCCAAAATCCTTTTTGTCACATATTTCTGATAGTATAGTAGCTATTCCGCCCCGGGTAATATCACGCATAAACCTGATAGAAGATGGAGAATCGAAGATATTTTCTACAAGCAAGTTAAGTGGAGCGACATCGGAAAGAATCGGATTATCGAGTGTAAGTCCTTCGCGTGCAGCCAGTATGGCAATGGCATGATCGCCCAGGGTGCCGGATACAATAACTTTATCGCCCGGTTCAATAGTCTGTCCGCTACTGATGTGCATTCTATCGGAAGTCAGTTGTCCGATTCCGCTAGTATTAATGAAGAGTTTATCGCACTGACCATGTTTTACGACCTTAGTATCGCCGGCTACTATAAATACTTTTGCTTTTGCGGCTTCAGCGGCCATAGAAGTAACAATTTTATCGAGATCTGACACCGGCAAACCCTCCTCAATTATAAAACCACAACTGATATATCGGGGAATAGAACCACTGGCAGTAAGATCGTTTATGGTTCCGCTGACAGCCAGCATACCAATAT
>CAYMQP010000228.1:0-6863 GCA_964392505.1 uncultured Bacteroidales bacterium | reverse complement strand
TGCAGATACAAACCAGAGATTATAAAAAGTAATTCGTTTAAACGGATCAAAATATTTTACCTATGGATTTCAAACTGAGAATCTGGAGACAGGAGAACGCCAATACGAAGGGTCGATTTGAAACATATATGATAACTGACATTTCGCCAGACTGCTCATTCTTGGAAATACTAGATATTTTAAATCAACAGTTGATCGACAAGTTTGAGAAACCTGTTTGTTTCGACCACGATTGCCGGGAAGGAATTTGCGGAGCCTGCGGATTATATATTAATGGCCGACCTCATGGACCTGACGACGCTATAACTACATGTCAGTTACATATGCGGAAATTTACTAATGGTCAGACTATTACGGTTGAACCCTGGAGAGCAAGACCATTCCCTGTTATTAAAGATCTGATCGTCGATCGAAGTGCTTTTGATGAGATTATCAAAGCAGGTGGCTATATATCAGTTAATACGGGTGGAACTCCCGATGCCAATTCCATCCCAGTTTCGAAGCGCCATGCAGATATAGCTATGGATGCTGCTGCTTGTATTGGCTGCGGAGCCTGTGTAGCGGCCTGTAAAAATGCATCGGCTATGTTATTCGTATCAGCAAAAGTATCGCAATTTGCCATGCTTCCCCAAGGCAGAATTGAGGCAACAGAGCGCGTTAAGAATATAGTAGCCAAAATGGATGAGCTGGGATTTGGCAATTGTACCAATACAGGAGCCTGTGAAGCCGAGTGTCCGAAAGAAATATCACTTTCGCATATCGCTCGAATGAATCGCGAATTATACGCTGCAAGGATTCTCTAAGCGTATTTCTGTATTTATGAGACAATAGAATTATACCTGGCAAATAGATCTTTCCTCTTTATTGTAATCTATATCCGGGGCTTATTCCATTGGAATAAGTTCGATTTTTAAGCCGGTTTCAATCTCAAAATCTTCAATTTCGTCTTTAATATCCGGATCGTCCGGTTCGTAATACCAGTTTATTCCCACTTTATTCCCGGCATCTTTCGATTTTTTCAAAATATCGAACATATCGAGGAGTAAGCGCGATGAATTGGTATTGAAATAAGTAAGCTTAACATTAAAAGTAACATCGTTACCTTCTTTAAGCACATATTCATTCAACCAGTTCAGTAGTGGAGTATAAAATTTATAGGCCTCCTCCATATACGATTCTCCTTTCATCACGCAAATACCCGTGGAAACGTCGAAATTAATTTCCGGATAATAAGGTGAATCCGGTACAGCTTCAATGATCAGACTTTTCATATTATGTTGGTTTTAACTTTTATTGACTCTTGCCGAAATAATAAGATATGAATACGTTTTATCAATAGGTTTTATTTCGATATCTAGTGTATTTCCGGTAATAATTCCTGTTTGTATCAAACCGATATGAGCTCCTATATCACGCATATTAGCTTCACTGCGGGTTTTTCTTTTTAGCTCACGCAGGTTTTCTTCGTTAAGTGAATTTATTTCGTTGCTATTCCTTTGCAAAACAGGACCATGCACTCTAAGTATCTTATTACCGGTAGTTATTTTATAGACCTTCTCTTCTTCATCAAGTCGAAACCATCCTATTCCCGAACCAAATCCGCGATTATTGTTAAACTGTTCAATAGAATAATAGGAAACATTCTGAATAAGTTCAATTAATACTTTATAAATACCCCCAACAACCGTTGCATTTGCTTTGATATGCTGCTTCAGATAGTTACTAAAAAATGAAACCAGATCAATATTGATTGGTCCATGATAGCCAATGATAGAATCAGAGAAGTCGTAATTGAACATGCTATATCACTTTTATGCCAATAAAAGATATATCATCACGTTGTTCTTCATTTTTCATATAATCACGCAACCGTTGTTCGAAAATAACTTTTTGCTCATCCGAACGTAGTTTAGCACAATCAATCATGGCTTCTTCCAGCCTGATTCGGCCAAACTTTTTGCGTTCAGGTCCATTCTGATCGATAATGCCATCGGAAAATAAATAAACCATATCGTCTGTTTCCAGTTTCTCGTGATAATCAGTAAATGTAATCTCTCTTTTCGAAAGATTATATCCGCCAATCGATTTCCTGTCGCCATTATGGGTTATGAGCTTATTTTCCCGGTTTTTAATAATATAAATCGGGCGCTTTGCTCCTGCAAAAGTAAGCGAACATTTTCCTTCCGATTGCCTTTCAAATCTGCATAAGGCCAAGTCCATTCCGTCGTTATTATCGGTTTCTTCCTGTCGTAATGCCTGCCGTACCATCACATTGAGCAATCCAAGAATTTCAGCAGGTGATTCGGCTTTTCGTTCGGTTACAATTTCGTTTAACAAGCGGTTACCAATCATCGACATAAATGCACCGGGTACTCCATGTCCAGTGCAATCGACAATAGCAAAATATACGATAGATTTTTTACTTTCCTGCCGTGTTGAAATCCAGTAAAAATCGCCCGATACAATATCCTTGGGTAAGTAAATAATAAAAGGATCGAAATATTTTTCTATCTCAGTATCGGCAGGCAACATAGCTTGCTGAATGGTCTGGGCATAACGGATGCTGGCCCTGATCTCTTTATTCTGCTTTTCAAGTTTTAGCTTCTGTGCATTTATTTGCCTATTGGCCTTGAAGATCTGAATGATCATAAAAGCAAGTACCATCACAAAAAAGATAGATATAGTAAATCCGATGACCCAGAATTTTTTTCGTAATCTTTCTGCTTTCAGGAGTGCATTTTGCTCATTTATTTTTGATTCCTTAAGTTCGATTTCCATCTTTTGTTCCCGGGTGAGTTCCTCAACTACCTGGAGAGTTGATACAGTTTCTTCCAGTTTTTCGCTTGTAAGGTTCAATTGCTCTTCGGTCATTTGTTTTTCGGTTTGGGCAATATTCACCTTGCGATCGGCTTCGTCGGATATTTCGGTCATTCGTTGATCTTTTACTTTTTTATCTATGGCCGAATACAATTCGAAATAGATGTGCGATTTCGTTGAATTACCCATCTTTTCGTGTATATCGTAAGCAACACCATAACACTGCCTAAGCAAAACCAAATCGTTCAATTCTTTCGATATCGTGATAGCCTGTTCAATATATTCAATAGCCTTATCAAAATTCGACATCTCATACTCAGTAAGGGCCAAATTGGTAAGTACATTAATTATGTCGGCTTTGTTATTAATCTGTTTCCTGAATTCAAGTTCCTTCTGCAAATGATATATAGCTTTTGGATAATTTTCAAGTTCAAGGTAAACCATCGATATACTATTGTGGGAGATCATCTGACCGCGACGGTTACCCAACTCAACATTAATATCAAGCACTTTCTGATAATATACAGCTGCTTCTTCCAGCCGGTTTGCACTTCGTAACAAATATGCCGATTGATTGTAAAGCTGAGCAGCAGCATTTTCCTTTCCTTTTTCGGAAAGATAAGCTTCAGCTTTAGTATCGTTCTCAGCTATTTGTTGGTCAATATCCGTAATACTTTGACCCGCAACAAACGAATAGATCATAAAAGGCACACAGTACAGTAGATTTTTAATCCGTATCATTATCTCTAATCGTTACATAAATTAGTAATTCATTTTCAACTAAAAAGGATGTTTCAAATTCTGAATCCCAGAATCAGAATATCATCAACCTGATTGTTTTTTCCTTTCCAGTGGGTTATTGTACGGAATAATTCTTCATTTTGTTTTTCCATGGGTTGTTTATGTATCTGCAGCAGTAATTCCTGAAATTGTCTGTATCGGAATTTTTTGTTATTAGGACCTCCAAACTGATCGGCATATCCGTCAGTGAATAAATAAATCATGTCGCCAGAGTGGATTTCCATCTGGCAATCGGTGAAAGGTTTTTCGAACAGCATATGAATTCCTATGGGCATCCTGTCGCCTTTAATAATCTGCAATTCCTCATTATGAATTATGTAAAGCGGATTATTAGCTCCCGCATACTGAAGTATCCTGTTATTTTTATCGAGTATTATCAGCGAAATATCCATGCCATCGGCTGCCTCACCTTCTTCTCCCTTCTGTTTCAACAATTTCATAACTAAACGACGTAACTCAAAAAGAATTTCACCTGCCGTATGGGCAGATTTTGTATTTAAAATCTCATTCAGGAATGCTGTTCCTGCCATTGTCATGAAGGCTCCAGAAATACCATGGCCGGTACAATCGGCTACCGCTATTATGTGCTTATTATCCAACTCGCCCACCCAGTAAAAATCTCCGCTGACAATATTTCGTGGTAAATTGAGAATAAAGTGTTCGGGAATAACTTTTTTTATATATTGATTGGTCCGAAGAATGGCTCGCTGTATTCGTTTTGAATAATGGATATCGTCAATAATATCTTTTTGTTGTTGTGCTATTTTATCGTGTTGCTTAATAACTTCCTGATGCTTTTTTTCAAGCTCGGTTTTCTGAGATCTTATTTCTTTAATTTTTTGCACTAAGTTAAGAGCCGAACGGACTTTTATTAGCAGCTCGTATTTCTGAAAGGGCTTCGATATAAAATCGTTGGCTCCAGCCTCATAAGCACTGTTAAGACTTTCCGTGGCTGATAATACAATAATGGGAATTTCCGAAGTAGTTGGTTGAGCCCGAAGATATTTTACCGCTTCTATTCCATTCAATTCAGGCATAATAACATCCATAAGAATAAGATCGGGAATTATTTCTAGCGCTACTTCACAGGCCTTTTTACCATCTTCGGCGTAGTAAAGTTTTACTCCCTTGCCTACAATTTCCAGAATCTCACGAATAATTTTCAGTGATAATTCGGAATCGTCGGCAATAAGAATTTTGTATTTATCTTTCATTATTCTCAGCGTTTGTACTTCCAGTGGTTTTGAAATTAATTAAAAATTAACAAAGAGAATATGTAAAAAAAGTGATTTAGATCATCTTTTTCTGAGTATAAAATTTTAGAAAAGAGCTTCAATCTCTTCAACTGTTTTAATGATGCGATTTCCAAGAATTTTATGCCCTGTTTCCGTGACTTGAACATTATCTTCAATGCGAATTCCTCCAAAATCTAAATATTTATCGAGTAAGGTATAATTGATATACTGATCAAATAGCTTTTGTTTTCTCCATTGATCAATCAACACGGGAATAAAGTAAATACCTGGCTCCACTGTAAGTACATAACCAGGTTTGAGTTTCTTAGCAAGCCGTAAATACGCCGTGCCAAATTGTTTGCTTCGCTTTATCGTCTTATCATACCCTACAAGATCTTCTCCCAAATCTTCCATATCGTGCACATCGAGACCAAGCATATGCCCCAAGCCGTGAGGGAAAAACAAGGCATGAGCACCCGCATGAACAGCTTCCTCAGTATCACCTTTCATAAGTCCAAGTTCCGTAAGTCTACTGGTAATATTTCTTGCAGTATTAAGATGTATTTCCCTATAAGTTATTCCAGGTTTGATGTTCTCAATTGCTTTTATCTGAGCTTCGAGCACAATTTGGTATATTTCGAGCTGCTGGCGTGAAAATTTACCTCCTACCGGTGTTGTTCTGGTTATATCGGATGAGTAATGGTTCTGGCTTTCCACACCTGCATCGACAAGGAGCAACTGCCCGTCTTTTAGTCTGTTCTGATGTGTCTCGTTATGCAGTATTTCTCCATGTACTGAACATATCACGGGGTAGGCAAATTCCAGATCGTGAGCTTTGGCTGCTTTATACATTTCAGCTACGATCTGATACTCGAAGTTGCCCTCCACTGCCATAGTCATAACCATTTCGTGCATGGGACCAGTAACCTGATTAAGAACCATTTCAATTTCGCTTATTTCTACTTCCGATTTTACTGATCGTTGATCGATTACGGCTTTACTAAGGGCCACTGAAACTTTTGCAACAATTTCTTCAGGTGTTTTTCCTAGTAATTCTGAAAGTATATTTTTTCTTTGAGCGGTATATGGAGGTAAGTAGTGAACACCATTTTTTTCTATATTGTATTTACCAATTTTATCTTTCAGTTCATTCATGGAAAGTGTATGTACGATCCCTGAAGTTTCTGCAAGTTCTAAAAGATTTTTTTGAATTCCATTCCAAATAGCATCCTCAATAACAGGTTCATTTCCTGCTAAAAAGGTTTCTCCTTTTTCACAATCCATCGCCACAAATAAATCAGGAATATTGATTCCGGTATAATACAAAAATGTACTGTCCTGCCTGAATGGTAGTGAATTGGCTAAATAATTTCTGGGAAGAACCTGGTTAGCCGAAATAAGAATAATGCCTTTCGCAACTTTTTGCATTAATATCGTACGGCGGTTCATATAATCATTCAAAGTTAAACTCATATGTTTTGGGTAATTTCTTCATAAAAGATACTTCTTCTGTATTTAATAAAAAAGTAATGTTACTTTTTTGCTGTTGTTGCAAAAAATTTATTCTTAAATAAAGATACGAATAGGCTTGTATTTTATATAATGATTGCTATCTTCGTATATAATCATGTATCCATGATTAATTTTAAAACGCATAATTATGCCTTATCGTCGCTTACCTAATACCGATTCGGCAAGGCGCCGGGCACTAATGAAAGCATTTGAAAAAGGAAGGGAATTACCTCCCTTTAAGCTGGCTTTTTCACAAAGTACATTTCAACGTGTTCAATCGTTTTTACCCTCATGGGAAAAAGCCATGTATGAGGCTAAACAAGCTTATAGTAATCAGGTGAAACGCAATAAAGATTACCTGCGCGTGCAAAAAAAGGCCAAGCTTTACATATCACATTTTATTCAGGTAGTAAATATGGCTATTATGCGTGGCGATTTACCCGAAAATGAACGAAGCCTTTTTGGAATGCATGAAGATATGACCAAACTACCCTTGCT
>CAYMQP010000227.1:0-6887 GCA_964392505.1 uncultured Bacteroidales bacterium | reverse complement strand
ATATGTAGGCGCTCCTCTCGGCACTCAAAGTGTTGAGAATCCGTCCACCGACACAGCCGATCACCTGATTTACGAATTCCATGTTACGGAAGCCGGTCCTTACAAAGTATGGGGAAGGGTAGTTGCGCCGACACCAGATGATGATTCCTACTGGGTAAAAATAGATGAAAGTTCATGGGCTATGTGGAACAACATACCAGGTGGAAGTGACTGGCACTGGGATGATGTCCATGACGGCGGAGCTGACAATAACCTGGTATATCAGCTGGATACGGGATATCATGAGTTGAGTATCTGCTTCAGAGAAGACGGAACCTATCTCGACAAAATGCTCATCGTAAATACAGGACTCGTCCCCAGTGGGACCGGAGAAGAGGGTCTTACCTGTACAATTAATCCTCCGGGTCCGGGAGCACTTAATGAAGTTAATGAACTATCAGAAATTCGGGTCTATCCGAATCCGGCAACCGATCAAATACAAATTTTCTGCGATAAAGGATTCAATTCACTATTTCTTATTAGTTTAGACGGCAGAATAATACTTCAGAACGAATACCCATTGAAGCTGAATCATGCAACACTTGATCTCGATCTAGAACCTGGTGTATATTTCTTGCACCTTAGTACCGAAACCGCTTCAAATGTCGTTAAACTCATAATTAAATAGCTGGAGGTAAATAAAATGAATTAATATCATTTAAACTTTTATAGAGATGAATAGAAAGAAATGTATGCGGAAACAAATCTATCTGATTGTAATACTACTAATCAGTATTTCAATCAGGGTTACAGGAGAGGTACGACTTCCACGACTGGTAAGCGATGGGATGGTTTTACAACGCAATACGGATGTTACTATATGGGGTTGGGCTGCACCGGGTGAAGAGGTATCCGTTAACTTTCTGAATCAAAGTTATCAAGTAGAGGCCAATGAGAATTGTGAATGGCAAGTCACACTATCCGATCTGGAAGCAGGAGGCCCGTATAACATGACAATTGAGGCAAGCAATACCATTATAGTCAGAAATATTCTTATTGGCGATGTGTGGGTGTGTTCCGGCCAGTCGCAGATGGATATCAATATGCAAAGGGTAAGTCCCCTATATGAGGAAGAGATTAAAAATGCAGGTAATGATAATATCCGGTATTTTGTTGTACCAACGGTCTATAATTTTAGTGGACCTCAATCGGATCTTCCTAAAGGGAATTGGGAAAGTATCAGCCAGGACAACATACTGAGAGTTTCAGCCATAGCATATTTTTTTGCCGATGAACTATATAAGAAATATCACATTCCTGTCGGGATGATCCGTTCAAGTTTAGGAGGATCACCTGCCGAAGCATGGATGAGCAAAGATGTACTTAAGGAATTCCCTGTGTATTTTCAGGAAGCTCAAAAGCATAAAGATACAGCTTACATCAACCAGATTCAACGTGCTGATAGAAAACGAATAGGTGCATGGTATAAAAAATTAAACGAGACGGATGAAGGTTATAAAAATCCCGGCATGCCCTGGTACAAAGCTGAAGTTGATGTTTCAGGCTGGCCGGTAATGGAGGTTCCGGGTTATTGGGCTGATAGCGATTTGGGCGAGGTAAATGGGGTATTATGGTTTAGAAAGGATATAGAACTTACGATAGAGGAAGCAGGGAAACCTGCTAAATTGAATCTCGGACGTATTGTCGATGCCGATTCGGTATTTGTTAACGGAGTTTATGTCGGATCGGTAAGTTACCAGTACCCTCCGAGAAGATATACTATCCCCGAACATGTTTTGAAGGAAGGAAAGAACAGTATCGTTGTCAGGCTAATAAGCAATAGTGGCAGGGGAGGATTTGTTCCTGACAAACCGTATGAACTGGTAATTGGAGATAAAACAATTGATTTAAAAGGTGATTGGCACTATAAGTTGGGAGCAAAAATGGAACCTTTGCAGGGAGAAACTTTTTTCCGGTTCAAACCAACCGGTCTTTTCAATGGCATGATTTCACCCCTTACAAATTACACGATTAAGGGAGTATTATGGTATCAGGGTGAATCCAATGCCGACCGGCCGGCAGAATATGCAAAATTATTCCCGGCTTTAATCAAGGATTGGAGAAACAATTGGAAACAGAAAGAATTACCCTTCCTCTTTGTTCAGCTTCATAATTTTATGCCGAGCTATGATTATCCTACCGAAAGTAACTGGGCACTTACACGCGAAGCCCAAACTAAGGCTCTTAAACTGCCCAATACAGGTATGGCTGTTGCTATCGACCTGGGTGTATGGAACGATATTCATCCTCTCAATAAAAAGGATGTGGCACATCGATTAGTAATAGCAGCACAGAAAACGGTGTACCATGAAAAAGATGTGGCAGGCTCTCCTCTATTTCAATCCATGGAAATTAAGGGCGACAGCATAGTTGTTACATTCTCCGATACAGATTCGGGATTAATCGTAAAAGGCGGGAGTGAACTTAAGTGTTTTGCTATAGCCGGGCCCGATAAAAAATTTGTATGGGCTAAAGCGAAAATATCGGGCAATAAGGTAATTGTCTGGAGTGAAAAGGTGAAAAAACCTGTCGCTATCCGTTATGCCTGGGCCGATAATCCCAATAGGGCAAACCTCTATAACAAGAAAGGTCTACCGGCATCTCCTTTTAGAACGGATAATTGGTAGTTTATAGTTAAATAATAAACATTTTTAACAAATACCAACAAAGGTAGTAAGATCTACCTGCCGCCTGCCTAAAGGCAGTCAGGGTAGGTAGATTTCGTTAGTTTCTTTTCACAAAAATACCTGTGTACAATGTCTTCGAAGCTCCATTCGTAATTCTGATACTATATACCCCCTCTGTCAGATCACCGGAATCCAGTTTCATAATAACATTACATGCTTTCTCAGTAATAACCAGATTTCCCTGCATATCATAAATCTCAATTTTAGTTTCTGCTACAGGCTCAAAACCGAATTTGATATACAGGATATCGTTTGCCGGGATCGGGAAAAAACATATATTCCCCGTTTTAGCTTTCGCAATGTAATCCGGAATTTCAGGGGGAATCTCGACGGTTAGTACTTTCGAATAAATTGATGTATCCTCATCATTATAGGCTTGGAGCCTGTATTCATAGGTAGTTTCCGAAACCACCGTTGGATCGCTGTAATTTATGGTATTCGCCTCTGTTGTAGCCAGGAAAGCAAATCCCCAGCCGTCGTTTCTTTCTATGATATAACCATCTTCGGTTTCCGAATTATCGTCCCAGCTAATATATACGGCATCACTGTGAACAGAATCGATTGCTAACCGCCCGGGGGGAACGAGCAATCCTGCCATTTCCATTTCCACACTGGCAAGTACAAACGGCCCCACGCCCTTTGGATCATTAGTCCGTCTGCCTCTGTTAATGTAAAAGTTGTACGACCCACCTACGCCTGTTCCTTCGCACGTACTTATGAGGTTTATAGTACCGTTTGTATTATAGGTAATAAATTCATTAATAACACCTCCATATCCTGTTTTAACTACCTCTAAATAGGAAGGATCGATATACTCCATCCTTACACCTTTTGCCAGTGCATAAACGAACATGCATGATACGGAAGATTCCTTCCAGTTCCCGTTGCCGTCGATACTGTCGACCACTTGCCACCACACATAACTTTCGGGATCCTGAAAATCCCTAATAGCAGATGCAAGGCGCTGGAATATCAGGAGTATCGAATCCCTTTCCTCATGTGTTTCCGGGTAGAAATCCAGTACATCGACCAAGGCCATAGCATACCAGCCCATGGCACGTCCCCAGAAAACAGGTGAACAGCCGGTTACCGGATCAGCCCAATAGACCGAGTGGTCTTCATCCCAGCCGTGATATAGTAAGCCTGTATTTTCATCGCGGGCATGGTGCTCCAGCAGTTTTAGCTGAAGGGCTACATCGTCGTAAATAGTCATATCGTCAACCATCACACCATATGCACAGTAGAAGGGTTCAGCCATATACAGGCCATCGAGCCACATTTCCGTTGGGTATATCAATTTATGGTAAAATCCCCCTTCCGAATTACGGGGATGTGTTTTCAGCTGACTCCTGACCGAATCGACAGCGGTACGGTAGCGTTGCTCCCCTGTCTGATCATATACCACCAGTATGGCCGAGCCTTCCTTCACTTCGTCGAGGTTATACTCGAATTTATCGAATCCCTGGATGGTTCCGTCACCCTGGACTACCAGGTCGACCGTTGATTGTAGATAGTCATAATAAGTGGTTTCGCCGGAATACTTCCAGATTTCTTCAAAGCCCCTCAATACCGTGCCTGTTTCATAATTCCAATATCCATAATAATCGGGATGCCGTTGCATGATCGATTCCGCCATTCGCTGCGAAAACGGAACACCCTGCTGACCCATAATCGGTATGCTAAATAATCCGAAAATGGTTGGCAGTAATAGAAATACCCTTATAATTTTAACCATATATTGAATGAATTAAATGTACGTTATAAACAGTAATCACACTTCGAATTTCAATTATAACGAAAACAAAATGATATTCCAACAATCTTCCCAAATAACGATTACGTTCTTTTCATGAAATGACTGATACTACATAAGGGTCAGGGAGCCAATATTTTCATCATCTAATTCTATTATCTATAGCACCACAATTATCGCTATCGGTATAGAATGCTAATTGCTCATTATTACCATTACCGTTAATTGTGCCATCATAATCTTTTTTGCACATGGGGAATGCAAAAAATGCTATAAGTAAAAAAAATAGTATTTTTTTCATCGATATCAAACATTTAGTTAAACATTAAATAAGTTATAGAATTAACCAACACAAATCAAGGGACTTTGGAGTATATCCGATTACAGAATACTATTGACTTTACGTTCTAAACACACTAATTTTATATAAGATTATTCTAAATTCAGTTAAATAAACTCTGACGAGTAATTAATTACAATATCGCAGTTTATTTAGTATAATAGGAGTATAGTAAAACTTCACTATGACTAAAGTGATAAGCATTCACGAATATTTACTGAAAGAAAATGTAACCGGTGAGCAATTCGAGAAAGCCATTGAAAATGCCCGAAGCCGAAAATTATTTGATCTCCCGGGATTAATTGATCACCACTTCCTGAAATACATTCGTGGAACACGAAAAATACAATATGCTGCTATCTGGGTTTATGCCGATAGGAAATCGTGGGAAAAACTTTGGGGGACTGCCGACAACCCTATTAAGAAAGAGGATTATCCCGCGACATGGAAAATCTGGGAAAATGAGATATTAGCACCACTTCTTGCACAGGATCCCGACCAAATATATTATGCTTCTTTTGAGGAACTGTAATCAAACTTAAGTCAATTAACTACCTGATAAATATAATTGCAACTAACAGGCACATCAACCGGACTTGTCCGGGCGGTAGCAAAATTGCAAAGGATTCACCGGATTCTAAAATATCAGTTCACCTTAAATAATCCTTAAAAGAATCTGCTACTAGGCCACACTGTTTGTGGATTATCTACATACCGGCGCTGATGTCGGGAGACTTCGGGTGGGGCGTTAGCAAGAGTTTTTTAAATTATTTAAAATATCCAGTTTTGTTACTATAACTTTTTTTGAAATTATCGTTAGTTATAGTAAGTGTTCCTATTATTTCAGGTCCATTTAATAATGTTTTATCACTTATTCTAACAATTTCTCTAGGACCACGAGGTTTGTTAACATTCCACATATAGCCACCATCAACTTCCATATATATGCGTTTTAAGGTGAAGTTTAACTTGTTATCTATAATTTCACAAACGAGATAATCTTCTGTGTCAACAACTTCCCTACCCCATGATGACCCATGAACAATTTGAAAAATACCATCAGATTCCAGAACAGTAACATCATGAAATTCGCCTGCAAAATAAGCATCAACGCCGTATTTTGCCATAATTTTATAAAATTCACTTTCTTTACCTTCTTCAAGCATTAGTTTGCTTGAAGAACGCGCATTAATTTTCCCCCATATACCAACATGACCTTGTACAATTTTAAATTTAGTGTCTTTATTATCTTCTAAAATTTTTTTGAACCACTCTAACTGTTCTCCAATAACCGATATTCTCATAGAATCATTAACTATTTCAAAAGTTTCGACAGTTATTATTAATAAATTTCCTTCTCGTATATAATATGCCAACCCTTTTTTATTCTCAGGTCCATTTAGTGGCATTTTAAGATTATTTCTATAAACCTCTTCAAAATAAGGTACTAATTCTCTTTTATTTTTAGGCCAGGGATCATCACCTAATTCATGATCTCCAACAGCTGTGTAAAATTTCAATCCATGTTGAGTCATTCTTCTTACCCAGGCAGAGTAATATACAGTTCCATTAACTTCTATACACTGTGGACTATCCCACCAGTGGCCATCGACAAGGTCACCATCTATAAGCACAAAATTTGGTTTTTCTGCTTTAACCTGATCTAAAAAATAATTGACAGCAGTATCGTATTTAGGCCATGGCTCAGGAATATCAAAATTGAAAAAATCAGGAAAGCTAACAAATTTAACGGTATCATTAAGATTTACGTTATCATTTTGTTGAGCTCTTAATGATGAAGATAAGATTATTAATAGTATAAAAAGATGTTTCATAATTATACTTTTTGTGATAAGTTTTTGTCAACGGTCCCGGTGTATTAGCAAGAACGTTTTTGAATTAAATATACAAACTTTTACATATCACTGAGTCCGCTATTTTTTCTATACCGTGTTAGCAGCATATGGATACGAATTTGAACGAAAATGAATGTTTATTTTGCTGAGGTTGACAGGAGTCTATGCCGAGCCTTTAGATTTGCACACAATATTATTTTAAGATTATTTTG
>CAYMQP010000226.1:0-6894 GCA_964392505.1 uncultured Bacteroidales bacterium | reverse complement strand
GCTCTGCCCATTTCCGAGGCTGGATATTGACCTTTTGCCGGTAATAAATCCATGGCTATCACCATTCGCTCCTGCACAAAATGTAAGCATTCGGCCACTGTGTTCCTGGAAATATTATATTCCGATGACCCTAAAATATGATCTATAATTGGAACACCACCATAGATTTGGCTCAGTTTAAAATGAACTAATGCTCTTAGAAATTCCATTTCGCCTTCGAACTGATTCAATAATGCAGCTGAATCAATGTTAGTTGAAGAATTATTTTCCCGGTAATAAGCTATGCCTTCCAATACCTGGTTGGCTCGGGCAATAGTTTTATAACTGTATCCCCAGTTGTTTTCAGAAACTGCTTTTGGCTCACTTACTTGCGGATTACCTTTGTCCCAGTTCTGAAAATCAACTATATCGTTACCACCTTGTTCCCCGCCAGCCTCTGCTTCGTCGGAAGCCATACTTCCGAATGCAATATACATAACATCCAGGTTATGAAGGGATGCCGGGCATGTATTAAACGATGCATATGTACCGGTAACTAATTCGGACAGTCCGGTTATGGTTGAATAATATACATCTTCTGTAGATACACCTGAGAGTTCCGTGTCAAGGAATTTCTCAGAACAGGATATTATTAGGAATGGAGTGATTAGGAGGCCTAATCTCATTCGGTTTATTGTATTTTTCATCATTGCAGTTCTTTTAAATTTCATTAATCCTTAATTTTTAGAAGAGGCAATTTATACCTATCATGTACATTCTTGATTGCGGATAGGTTCCTCTGTCAAAGCCTCTTTCGAGGATTGAAGTTTCATTAACTTCGGGATCGAAGCCTGAATATTTGGTAAATGTTATGAGATTAGTGGCTCCCAAATAAATCCGTAATTTTTGTGCTTTGATCTTTTGTAATATGCTGAATGGTAATGAATATCCCAATTGAATATTTTTCAAACGGAGATAGGAACCATCTTCAACGAAGAAATCAGAAGATACGAGTACATAATCCATCCGCTTAATGCCGGTAGTGGTATTTTCAGCAGGAGAAATTAGCACCGGTAGGCTGTTCTGATCAGAGGCATCATAGACGGCAGGAATATAAGCATTCTCAAGATCACCGGCCACATTTAATCCGCCATTATCGATATTATACAGATTGACTTTCATCAAATTGTAAATATCGTTTCCATAACTTCCCTGGAAAAACAAACTTAAATCAAAGTTCTTATACTCGAAATTAGCACCAAAGCCATAGGTAAAATCAGGATTCGGATCGCCTATTTCAACCATGTCGTCTGTATCCAGCACGCCATCTCCGTTTGCATCAACATACCTGAAACTTCCCGGAACAAAAGCTGTAGCAAGTGTAGTATAGATGACCGGATTCCCGTTTTCATCGACTCCGTCTACGGTCATTGTCCCGTTTTCATCTACTGCAACACGCCTCCATCGGGCATTGTAATACCAAGTAAAATCTTCTTCCTGGAAAACTCCATTCGTCTGATAACCATAAAATGCTGATACAGGTCCACCATTAACTGTCTGACAGACATTTGATATCCCTCGACCAGAACCAGCATAAAGTGGATCCCCAATATCATCGATAGTAGTTATAGCACGTGTGATATTTCCATATACATCATAGTTGAATTCACCGGCCTTATTTTTGAATGAAACAGAAATTTCAAATCCTTTGTTATTAAGAGTGCCATAATTTACTAATGGCCTTGTATCAATGTTGGCGTCTCCCAGTTCGTTTCCGGGATCGGTTACACGGTAGCCAACGGTTAATGGAACCGATTTACGAAGTAACATATCCAGGTTTTCGCGCTGGAAAACATCCACCGATAATCCAAGGCGGTTTTTAAGAAACCTGAAATCAGCTCCCAGATTCTTGGTGACAACACTTTCCCATTTCAAATCGGGATTTGCAGCTGTAATCAGACCGGCTCCATCACGAACAGTACCTCCAAATGGATATCCATGCATGGGGATTGATCCAACGGTACCGAGATATTGGAAGGGCTGGATATCGCTATTACCTGTCTCACCATACCCGACACGTATTTTTCCGAAATCAAAAACGTTGAGGTTTTTAATAAAACCAATCTCACTGAATTTAATACCTGCTGAAACCGATGGAAAATTACCAACACGATTGTTAGGTCCGAATTTCGAGGAATAGTCACGTCGGAAATTTGTCTGAAATAAAAGAATACCTTTGAAATCATAGTTCAATCGGAAAAAATAGGCATATCCTGTCGATTCTGTCATTTTTTGCTGAATGATACCCATTTCATCAGCGTCAGAAAATTCTTCCCATTCGCCTGGATCGAAACTGATTGTATCGAAATATTCCTGCCGGTTTTTATAATCATATTTTGAATAACTTGACTCATAACCAGCAGTAAGATCAAAGTTGTGTTTATCAATCAGAGAAAAACTATAATTGAAGAAATTTTGCCACTGCCAGCTATTGGATAATGATACATTGTAATCGTACTGATTATTGCTAACACTCATTGAGGCACTTGGATTTTCAGTGGTTCCGATGGTATAAGCCGGCACAAAATGCCTGAATTCAGTTGGATTATACCCCATTCCGTAACGGCTTTCAAAGGTAAGTCCTTTTATGATCTTAAAACGCACAAAGACATTTCCATTGATCGATTGCGATCTTGTAATATTGTTATTGTATTCTATTTGTGCCAAGGGATTCATTATATTAGAAGATAGTCCTGCTTCCCTGTATGCAAAATTTCCCGATTCGTCAGTAGCCATAACAGGAACAAAAGGCAGCATCTGAATTGATGACGACAAGGGCGAAATATATTCATTTCTTTCATTTTGCGAAATGTATTTACTTTGAGTGAAATTAAAATTTTCACCAACAGTAATCCTTTTTCCCAGATTGTGTTCTGAGTTCAATCTTATTGTATACTGATTGTTTGAGGTTTGACGAACAATACCATCCTCGTCGTTGTAATTAAGTCCGAAGTAAAATTTAGAAATCTTATTACCTCCGCTTAGTGATAAATTATAGTTTTGGACAAAAGCCACCCGGAAAATTTCTTTAATCCAGTCGGTATTAATTAATTCTTCATTAGTTTCAGGATTAAGGTATACACTTCCGTCGTATGGGAAGTATTCTTCGAGACCTCTGTTACTCTGATACTGATTGTATATAGCGGCATATTCCTGTGCATTGGCAATACCAAGATCGGTTTTCCATGGTTGCTGCACTCCGGTATACATATCAAATTTAACTTTTAACCGGCCGGTTTCGCCTTTCTTGGTTGTGACCAGAATAACGCCATTACCTCCTGCCGGGCCATATATTGCTTGTGAAGCTGCATCCTTAAGAATTTCAATCGATTCGATATCAGCCGGGTTGAGATCATCAAGTGAACCTCCGGATATACCATCAATAACTACTAAAGGACTACCTCCATTTACAGTTGCTAAACCCCTGATTCGAATTACCGGTTCACTTCCTGGTTGTCCGGAGTTTTGTAAAACCTGAATTCCGGCTGCCATTCCCTGTAACATACTTGTGACACCGGTATTGGGTATTTTTTGGAGCTCTTCGGTATTTACTGATGCGATTGCCCCTGTCAGGTCGCTTTTTTTCTGGGTTCCGTACCCGATTACAACAACCTCCGATAGTTGCTGCAGATCTTCGATAAGTAAAAAGTTATTTTCGACAGTAGCTCCGTCGATAACCGTAATGGTTTGCGTTTCGGTCAGGTAACCGACAAAACTCACCGATAAAGAAACACTACCAGCCGGCACATTCGGTAAAGTAAACTGGCCGTTTACATCGCTTACAGTACCCAGGGTAGTACCTTCAATAAATACATTGGCGCCAATTATAGGTTCGCCATTCGCATCTGTTACTGTTCCTGTAATGGTTCCCTGTGCAAAAATTGCGGTCGAGGAAAACAACATTATAACCATCAGCAGCAGATGCCGGAACTGTTTTTTACATGGTACATTCATAGTTATGGATTTAAATTAATTAGGGTTACTTAATAATTGTTTACATTATATTTTTATTTGTTACTTCATAAAGGGTAGGTTTTTATCAATTAATCTGTTAATGTTTTCAACTGTTTTGGTCGAGTGCAGACCATCTTCCGGAGTGTTTTCACAATAATCAATAAGACGATCGACCGTTGTAGTGGCGACATGTAATCGGGTATCGGAGCTGGCATAATATATATATACAGTTCCATCATCATCGCAAATCCATCCGTTTCCGAAAAGAACATTTGAAACATCGCCAATACGTTCCTCACCTTGCGGAGCCAGAAGGTATCCGGCCGGACGATGAGTTACTTTCGAAGGATCTTGCAGGTCAGTCATAAATGCATATAATACATAACGCAAACCGGCGGCGGTACTTCGAACGCCGTGAGCCAATTGCAGCCAGCCTTTGGCTGTTTTAATCGGAGCAGGTCCGAGCCCGTTTTTAACCTCGTTAATAGTATGATATACTTTGGGATCCATTATGATTTCTTCCAATATTTCGGCTTTTTCCATAGTTTGGGTAAAGCCAAATCCAATACCTCCATCTGAACCGGTTTCAATAAATCCTTCTTGGGGTCGTGTATAAAGTGCATATCTTCCATCAATAAATTCCGGGTGCAACACTACATTTCGTTGTTGACCGGAATGACTTATCAGATCGGGCAGGCGCTCCCAGGTTATCAGACTCTTTGTGCGTGCAATTCCGCACTTGGCAATTGCAGCCGAAGTATCATCAGGGTGGGCAGAGTCGTGCCTCTCGGTGCAGAAAAGGCCGTAGATCCAACCATCTTCGTGTTGAACAACACGCATATCATAAACATTGGTATCTGGTTCATTGGTTTCGGGTAGGGTAATGGGCCGTTCCCAGAAATGGAAATTATCGATACCACTTTTACTTTCTGCAACAGCAAAGAATGATTTGCGATCGACAGCTTCAACACGAACAATCAGGAGATACTTATCATTGAGTTTTATAGCTCCAGCATTAAAAGTTGCGTTTATACCAATGCGTTCTATAAGGTATGGATTCGTATCCGGATTCAAGTCGTAACGCCAGTGTATGGGTGTATGTTCGGCTGTAAGTAAAGGATATTTATATCGTTGAATAATTCCGTTAGTAAATTCAACGGGTAAATTCTTTCTTTCGAGAAGAGCTTTATGGTTCTTTTTTAAGTATTTTAATCGCTCATTAAAACTATTCATGCAATAACCGGCTGGTATTTATATACACTTCAAATTTGAAATTCCCTTAGTAGACATGACGAATATCAACATGAAATAATATAGACCAAACAAATCAAATTTAATGGATTTTTAAACAGGTATGCCATAGCTAAGGTAATTATGCTGAAAAGCAGCCGCCAAGTTAAGTAAGAGACCCTAAATACCCAAATGAAAAGTTATGAATTATTTTAAAGCATGTATCCTGTTTTATCACTCTGGTAACATGCATATCAAATACACTCAACAAGTAAGTAGTTTTGTTAAATCATTTGTATGAAAAGAAGCCAGTTATCCTGGACCTTTTTACGTATATTGTTTTAGGAATATTATAAGTCCGTTGGCTGTATTTCGGCAAAAACCTTCTGAAAATGACTGATGATCCATTTGTGCATATCTACAATTTGCGAATAGTTATCAGTAATTTGCTGGTTCAGTTCAGTGAGTTTTCCGGTATTTATTTTATGATCGGAAATTGCGTTTATTGTTTTTCGGATAGTTGCCTTAACATCAGATATCCATTCGATTAACTGATTTAAATAATTAGCAGTAACCTCTGAAAGTTTTGTCTCACGATTCGTTTTAAAATTATTCAGATGGTTTATGACGCGATCAACATCTTTTTGAAATATCAAAAGAAAATGAATTTCTAAGGTTTGAATCGGATTATTAGCCGATTGCTGGTTCAACAAATTATTTACTTCAATGGAAATTTTTTGTATCAGATTTCTACATGCTACTGTATGTTTAATAAGTTCCTCATTTGTTTTAAGCTCTAACTCACTCAGGTAGATTTCTTTTTTTAACTGATCACTTTCTTTATCTCTGGTTTGTCGTTTCTGCCAATATATCGACTCGTTAGCTTTTCTGGCAAAGGACGAGAAAAGAAAGTAACCGATAGCTGAAAATATAAGAACACTGCCAATTATAATTAATACAATTATATTCATGAAGTTAATACTCAAAGTAATTTCAATCCTTATTACGGATTGATATTTTACTCTGCCTTAAATTAATAAATTATTATGAATGAAACGGTAAAACCATTTCAATTAAGCTATGATAGTAAAAGGTAATAAGACCAAATTATACGTAATAAACTATTTGCGAGAGTTGCGTTCAATAAATTCTGAAGGTGACATTTGGAAATAAGATTTGAAACAACTCGAAAAATAAGCCGGTGAATTAAATCCAACCTTATAACATACTTCCGATATTGTAAATTCTAACTTTAATAACAGTTCGCGGGCTCTCTGAAGACGTATTTTTTTAATAAACTCATTTGGACTCACGTTAGCAATCGATTTTAATTTGCGATGCAGATGAACCCGACTAATTCCAAGTTCTTTACTTAATTCAAGCACTCCAAATTCTACTTCACTGATATTATTGTTTACAGTATCAGTTACTTTTTGAAGAAATTTATCGTCGGCAGTATTTTTAATGGGTAAATTGGATAGTACTTTTTCAGCGTTAAATTTTTCACGAAGCCGAATACGATTTTTTATTAATGAATTTGTCTTAACAATGAGTTTGTCTTCTGAAACTTCCAAAACCTTTCCCCAGGAAATCCTGCAGTTATCCATATTATGCAAGGTTTTTTCTACTGAGCCGGTTAGATTACCGACGCCAACATACATGACATTGAAG
>CAYMQP010000225.1:489-6899 GCA_964392505.1 uncultured Bacteroidales bacterium | reverse complement strand
TGTCATAGCAATTATTATCAGGTTGGAAAACCTGATAAGTCGCATAAAAGCCAGTGCTATTTTTAATTGTTTTACCATTCGAACGATTCTTTACTCAGCCACTTATCCTGCGCTCTTAATACCTGTTCAATAACATCGCGCACACATCCCCTGCCTCCTTTCCTGTCGGAGATATATTTGGCAATTTGTTTTATCTCGGTTACCGCATCTTTTGGGCATGCTGGCAAACCTGCTTTCTCCATGATCTCATAATCGGGCAGATCGTCGCCCATATAAAGTATTTGTTCATACAACAGATTATGTTTCTTTCGAAAGCTTTCAAAAATTGCTAATTTACTTGATGATCCCATATAAATATCCGTAACGCCTAACTTGCGGAATCGTCTTGAAACCTCGACCGATCTTCCTCCGGTAATAATCCCAATTGCAAATCCCAATTTAATAGAATACTGTATAGCATAACCATCCTTTATATTAACTGCCCGAATAAATTCTTCACCTGGCAATAAAAATACCTGTCCATCGGTAAATACCCCGTCGACATCGAACACAAATGCTTTTATGTCTTTGAATAAAGTTTTATAGTTAACCATAGGTTATTAATCCAATTCAGAATAATATGCAATTATGCTATCAGTAAGCATGCTATACAAATTTTTTAATTCCGGTTCATCGGAAAGCAGATCAAGATGTTTCCGGATTATTTGCAAATCCTTCCTTCGAGCCGGACCTGTCTGAGCTTCTATCGGAGTTATATGCTCAATCTTTCGAATAGTCTCGTTCAACAGCGGTATAATTAGTTTATGATCGAGTTTGTGCCTATTCATAAAATCAAAACTGCGGGTAATCAGATAATTAGTAAAATTATTGATCATGATACCACTTACATGCAGGTATCTTCGTTGCTCTGAAGTTAATTCCCAGATGTTGGAGCTCAGTAGGCTGGCAAGGTTTCTTAGTGAAGATAAAGTCTCATCATCGGATGCTTCGATGCAAAGCGGTACATGATTGAATTCGGTAGAAAAACCTTTGGTTAGTGTTTGGAACGGATACAATACTCCATTCTTGCTACAACTACTAGGAAATATTCTCATATCATGACTCCCTGATGTATGCAATAAAATAGCTGTACCGGATTGAATCGTACAAAGAAGGTCTTTGAGTGCTGAATCCTTTACTGTTACAATCACAAAATCACAATCGGGTAAAGGTGTATTAAAATCAGTCGAACTAACTGTATTCAACTTCCTGGCTAAATCCAAACCTGCTTCTTTACTTCGATTAATTATTCGCTTTATGCCTATACCTGCATCGGAACAAGCTCGTCCGAGATGCCAGGCCACATTGCCTGCCCCCACAAGTATTACTCTGATATTTTTATTCACAGGTTAATTTAAAAAATTAAGCATTGCTAAACGATAGCAGTACTAAAATAGCTAAAAATGTACTTCAAATACGAAATGGAAAAATAAAAAACCCGGTATTAGGCCGGGTTCATCATGGTATTTAGCAGGGAATTATACTAATTTACTTTTTAATTCGGTTAGTTCCTGGCACTTTTCATATTGCTCCAGCGATTCATAATGAGCAATCAGCTTATCAATAAACGATGTATCGTGGAATCTGGGATGATTTTCATTGAAAGCAACTACTCCCTTTAGCGTCAGATCCAGCACTTCCATTTCGTCGGTTATTGAATATATATCAACAACAGGTAATGAGTCATCGAGTACGGCAGTATCTTTATACTTTTCAAGGAAATTAATCAGGGTCAGTTGTATATTTATGAAATCGTTATTCTCCTGAAGCAGGGTTTTGTTTGCTGCATAATATTTTTCGAATTCGTTTTTTCGTTCAGATGTGTCAGGTTGATTAAGCAGCTCCTTAATTACTTTTTGATTCTCATTGATCGCCTTCAGATTATTCTTAACCTTCTTTTTAAGGAGATCAATGGTTTTCTGAAACATATCGCGCATCTTGAGAGTATTTAGCATTGAAATATGCTCAAAAATATAAAATAATATATCAGGAGAATTTCATTTTTGATAAACTGTTGATATTTATTAATAACTATTCAATAATTCAGTATATGCATATCAATAGACATTATATTACCATACATAATTTTCCGTTGATTTTATAACCCAGTAAAGTTACAATTACTATAACCACAATATTAAAACCTCTGAATGTTCTAGTTTTTTAATTTATTTTATATTTGTACGCCCAACAAAAATTATAACACACATAAATTCCTTTATGAAAATGCGATGAATAAAGGGATAGATTGAATCTAACTAAATACAAATAATCGATGAAAATTTTAGTCTGTATCAGCAATGTTCCTGACACAACAACCAGAGTTAAATTTAAAGATAATAACACAAAACTCGATGAAACCGGTATACAATGGGTTATTAATCCTTGGGACGAGTTATCGCTAACCCGTGCATTGGAATTGAAAGACGATGCTTCCAGCGGAATAGAATCGGTTACTGTTGCCCATGTTGGTTTAACTACCTCGGAACCTACGATTCGCAAAGCTCTGGCTATAGGCGCCGACGATGCTCTCCGCATAAACGCCGAACCACATGAAGCCTATTATGTTGCCGCACAACTCTCAGAGGCAATTAAACAAAATCCTTACGATATTATATTTTGTGGCATCGAGTCAAGCGATCATAATGGCTCAACAGTAGGTGGAATGCTGGCTGAATTCCTTGACTGGCCTTCGATATCAGCCGTTTCATCGGTTCAGAGTAAAGATGGACAAATAATTATTACACGAGATATAGATGGTGGTAAGGAATCTTTATCCCTACCTACCCCATTTGTTGCCATTGTTCAAAAAGGTATTGCTACCGAGCCCCGGATAGCTGCCATGCGTGGAATTATGATGGCACGCACAAAACCCATAAAAGTCTTCGAACCGGTTAATATTGAACCCCTTACCGAACTGATCGATTATGAATTGCCTCAATCACGGGTAGCCTGTAAATTTATCGACTCTGATAACGCTGGACAACTTATCGACCTGTTACAAAACGAAGCAAAAGTAATCTGATTCACAAACTTAAAATTAAAACAGTCTACTATGTCAGTACTAGTATATACAGAAAATTGGGACGGAAAATTCAAGAAATTATCCTTTGAACTCGTTACTTATGCCACTAAGGTTGCTGAAATGTTAAAGACATCCGTAACAGCCCTATCAATTGGCCCGGTTGAAAACGGAGAACTGCAGAAGCTTGGTAATTATGGGGTAAAAAAAATAATCAATATAAAAAACGATAGCCTTAAAGTACTGGATAACCAGGCTTATACTGATGCCATTGCCAAAGTAGTTGAAGCAGAAGGAGCAAATATTATTATCCTTTCAAATAATAACGCAGGCAAAGCACTGGCCCCTAGACTTTCGGTAAAACTCAAAGCAGGTATTGGATCAGGAGTGAGTAAATTACCCGTAAGTACCGATCCGTTTGTTATTTATAAACGAGCATACTCAGGTAATGCGTTTGCTAAAGTAAAAATCAACACAGAAAAGAAAATTATTACCCTAGCTCAAAATTCTTTTGAACTTACCGAATCACCAAATAATGTCAAAATTGAAGATTTCACGGTGGAAATAGACGATACGCTGGTTAAAACGAAGGTTCTGGATGTACAAAAACAAACAGGCAAACTATTACTTACCGATGCTGAAGTTGTTGTTTCCGGAGGCCGTGGCATGAAATCGCCTGATAACTGGGGGCCATTGGAAGAATTGGCTAGTATACTGGGAGCAGCAACTGCGTGTTCACGACCCGTATCAGACGAAGGCTGGCGACCTCATGAAGAACATACAGGTCAAACCGGGAAAATAATTGCTCCCAATCTTTATATCGCGATTGGTATTTCAGGTGCAACTCAGCATCTTGCGGGAATCAGCTCTTCAAAATATATTGCTGCTATCAATATCGATAAGGATGCCCCGATATTCGAAGCTGCAAATTACGGAATTGTTGGCGATGCAATGAAGGTATTACCAAAATTAATCGATGCAGTCAAGAATTCGAAATCGTAGTTTATTCATTATTGTTTCAATAAAATCTCAACTTTTGGTTTTTTCCTAACATAACACAATTATGATCAAGCAAGGAATATTTGTATTATTGCTTATTGCTGCTATATATTTCTTCTACTATAATGTTAAAAAGATCGTTAGCAACATTCACCTTGGAAAAGATGTTCAGATTAATAATAATAAAAAACAACGATGGTGGTTAATGTTCAAGGTCGCCATTGGCCAGTCGAAAATGACAGTGCGCCCGGTGTCTGGAATTATGCACATCTTGGTATATGCTGGTTTTATTATTGTAAATATCGAGATGCTCGAAATATTAATCGACGGTATTTTTGGCACCCACAGGTTATTCGCGTTTATGGGCAATTTCTATTTTATTTTGGTTTCAGTTTTTGAATTCTTTGCTTTCGGAGTTTTATTTGGTTGCCTGATATTTTTAATCAGAAGAAACATACTCAGATTAAAACGGTTCTGGAGTAAAGAAATGACAACTTGGCCACGTACCGATGCAAACATTATACTGATAACCGAAATATTATTGATGAGTGCCGTATTAACTATGTATGCCACTGACAGCATACTGCAAACAAGGCATGGGGTTCATTATATCGCCGTTGGTAGTTTTCCGATTAGTTCACTTATTCAGTCTTTGTATGCCAATTTATCAACAGAGACATTGGTCATCATCGAGCGTTTCTGCTGGTGGTTTCATATAATCGGAGTATTAGCTTTCTTAAATTATATCCCTTATTCAAAACACTTTCACGTTTTTCTAGCATTTCCGAATGTGTATTACTCAAAACTAAATTCCAAAGGTGAAATCGAAAATATGCCATCGGTAACCCGTGAAGTAAAATTAATGCTTGATCCGAATGCCCCGGTTCCAACCGATCAGGAAACTGCAGAACAATTTCCTTTTGGAGTAAAAGATATCAAAGATCTTACCTGGAAAAACATCATGGATGCCTATACATGTACCGAATGTGGTAGATGCACATCAAGTTGTCCGGCCAATATAACCGGTAAAAAGCTTTCACCTCGCAAAATACTTATGGATTTACGCGATCATGTTGAAATTGTTGGAAAAGATAAAGCAAAAAACAAGGATAAATTAGATGAAGGAAAATCATTATTCGATTATATTACTCCCGAAGAGTTATGGGCATGTACTACTTGTAATGCATGCACTCAGGAGTGCCCAGTAAACATCGACCATGTTAATATTATAATCAATATGCGTCGCTATTTGGTGATGGAACAGGCAGCCGGTCCTGGTGAATTAAACACGATATTTAATAATATTGAGAATAATGGTGCTCCCTGGCAGTTTTCACCCGAAGACAGGTTAGTTTGGGGCAATAACTTAGAGATGAACGTTAAATAAAAATACCCGTTAAATTAAATGGTATGGAAAAAAAGAAAGTTGAAATACCTGTGATGGCAAAACTGGCAGCTGGAGGAAAAAGTCCGGAATATTTATTTTGGGTAGGTTGTGCAGGAGCTTTTGATGACCGATATAAAAAAGTAACCAGAGCTTTTACCAAGATTCTGGTTTATTTAAATACCGATTTTGCAGTATTAGGCACTGAAGAAAGCTGCACAGGCGACCCGGCCAGGAGGGCAGGAAACGAAATGTTGTTCCAGATGCAGGCACTCAGTAATATTGAAATTTTGAATGGCTATGGTATTAAAAAGATCCTGACCATATGTCCGCATTGCTATAACATTTTTAAAAACGAATACCCGCAGTTGGGTGGTAATTATGAAGTAATACATTATACTCAGTTTCTTAAACATCAAATTGATGAAGGAAAATTGAAATTTACCTCAGAACAATTTAAAGAAAAGCGAATTACATACCACGATCCATGCTACCTGGGAAGGTGTAACGGCGTTTATGATCCCCCGCGCGATATTCTTAATGCCATTCCATCGATAAAAACTGAAATGAAAAGAAATAAAAGCGAAGCACTATGTTGTGGTGCAGGCGGAGGACAGATGTTTAAAGAAGCTGAAAAAGGAAATAAGGAAATATTTATAGAACGAACCGAAGATGCACTGGAAACAAAACCCGATTTTATTGCCACTGCGTGCCCATTCTGTATGGTAATGTTAACTGATGGATTGAAATACAAAAACAAAGAAGAGGAAGTTAAAAACTATGATCTGATTGAATTAATAGTCCAGGTGCTTGATATATAGAATCAAATCATTTAATCATAAAACAATCAAAATGGAAAACAGAAAAGTATTAAAAAGCGGTGAGTTTCTGGTTGACGAGATCGAAGCGAAAGATACCTTTATACCTGAAGAGTTTGACGAAGAACAACGAATGATTGCCCAGACC
>CAYMQP010000225.1:0-479 GCA_964392505.1 uncultured Bacteroidales bacterium | reverse complement strand
ATTTTCTTGAAACCGAAGTATACCCCAATGTCGATAAAGTCGATAAGCAGGACAGAGAACTTATGAAATCGATGCTGAAAAAGTCAGGTGATTTGGGCCTTTTGGGAATTTCAGTTGCAGAAGAATATGGTGGTTTTGGTCAATCGTTTGTAACCCAGATGCTGGCCGCCGAAACCATTGGTGCAGGATACTCATTCTCGGTTGCTTTTATGGCTCATTGCGGTATAGGAACCTTACCCATTATGTATTATGGCAATGAAGAACAACATATAAAGTACGTTACTAAACTGACTACTGGTGAATATCTGGGCGCCTATTGTTTAACAGAACCCGGAGCCGGAAGTGATGCAAATGCGGGTAAAACCAATGCAAAACCATCAGATGATGGAAAATATTATATTCTAAACGGCCAGAAAATGTGGATTACCAATGCAGGTTTTGCTGATATCCTGACCGTATTTGCCAAGATTGAAAATGAC
>CAYMQP010000224.1:0-6930 GCA_964392505.1 uncultured Bacteroidales bacterium | reverse complement strand
CGGCATGCGCCCGGCAACAGGATGTATGGCATATTTAATTTCCACACCACGCTCAGATAGAAGATTGTCGAGTTCGCTGCATACATGTTGTGCCTGCGCAGCGGCAAGACCATAACCGGGAATTATTACTACTTTTTGTGTATAGTTAAGTAGAATGGATGCATCGCTCAGCGATATTTCCTTTATGACTCCTATTTCCTTTTCGCCTTTTACGGTACCGCCTCCGCCGAAAGCTCCTATTATTACATTAAGCAGTGAGCGATTCATGGCGCGACACATAAGAATAGTAAGAATAGTACCTGCTGCTCCTACCAGAATACCACCAAGTATCATTGCCTGATTGTTGTATATAAAACCAGCCATTGCAGCAGCTATTCCGGTGAACGAATTTAAAAGGGAAATCACTACGGGCATATCGGCACCTCCAATAGGCATAACAAAGAAAACACCGTAAATTAGAGCAATGGCAAACAGTATATAAATAAGAATCGTATTACTGATGAACGGTACGGGAACAAACAGGAGATATACTATGCCAAGAATTATTACCAAGAGTATAATCAGGTTAATGTATTTCATGGCCGGTGATAACCAGTCTTTTATCCAACCATCGAGTTTGCCATAGGCTATCATACTGCCACTGAACGCTATACTCCCGATGACCAGTCCCAATAAGGTAACAAGTGTAGAGCTATTTTCGGGATTTGAGTATTCCATTAGAGCCACCAGTGCTGAAGCCGCTCCGCCAGTGGCATTATAGAACGATACTAGTTGCGGCATGGCAGTCATTTTTACTTTCCGGGCCACAACAGCACCAATTACGGTACCTATGCTGATTACCAGGATAATTAACAGGGCATTATTTAATGGTATTGGATTTCCGTGCGGATCCTTGTGAAGAAGAAGTGTAGTTATCATGGCTAGTAACATTCCCGAAGCAGCCCACAGGTTACCTCTTTTCGCCGATTCGGGCCGGCTGAGCAACTTTAGCCCGATCACAAACAGAATAGCAGCGACCAGGTAACTGAAATCGAGGATAATGAGTCCGTATTGTACTGTAGTATCAGGCATATCAATTTACTATCTTATATCAATTTTTTTTCTTCTTCTTAAACATGTGCAACATGCGGTCGGTAACGACAAATCCTCCGGCAACATTCAATGTACCGAACAATACTGCCAGGATTCCTAATGCAAATTCAAGTGAAAAATGCGACAGATCGGCATGCCCTAGTAAAATAATACCGCCAATTATTATTACTCCGCTAATAGCATTGGCTCCCGACATCAGGGGAGTATGCAATACTGATGGCACATGGGAGATAACTTCAATACCCAAGAAAATGGATAATACAATAATAAAAATCGCTTCCTTGTAATCGTTGAAATATAAGAGTAATTGTTCCATAATCGTTGTTTAACATTTTTACATCATCGATTTCACTAGTTCATTTACAATTTCACCCTGATGTGTGAGACATGTGCCTTTAATGATTTCATCCTCAAAATTCAGGTTGAGCCTGCCCTGATCGTCGATAATTAGTTTGAGGAAATTAAGCATATTCTTGGCATACATGAAGCTCGCATCGAGAGGCATATCGCTCGGGTAGTCCGATTTACCTATAATAGTAATATTATGTTCAACTAGGGTTTTCCCGTCTTTAGTAAGCTCACAGTTACCACCGGTTGAAGCTGCCAGGTCAACAATCACCGAACCAGATTTCATCTGCTTTACAGTATCTTTTCTGATAAGAACCGGGGCTTTTTTAGCGGGTATTTGTGCAGTACATATAACCACATCAGAGTTAATAGCATGGGTATGTATCAGTTCGGCCTGCTTTTTCTTAAAATCTTCGGCTTGTTCCACGGCATACCCTCCCGCCGAGGTATCTTCTGTAGCGCCTTCAACTTCAATAAACTTACCTCCGAGACTTTTAACCTCATCTTTTACTGCTGAGCGTACATCGAATACCTCGACAACAGCACCGAGTTTCCGGGCTATAGCGATTGCCTGAAGGCCTGCCACACCTGCACCTAATATCAGTACTTTTGCAGGTTTGACGGTTCCTGACGCAGACATAAACATCGGGAAGAATTTTGGCAAATGCAACGCAGTATCGAGTACAGCTTTATATCCGGCAATGGTTGCCATAGATGAAAGTACATCCATTGCCTGTGCCCGGGTTATTCTGGGTACAAGCTCCATGCTAAATGATGTAATCTGTTTTTTGGACAGTAACTGAACCAGCTCTTTATTAAAAAACGGATTCATCGATGCGATTTCTACCTGACTTGCAGAGAGCGCATTAATTTCATCGGTACTGAAAGGATTGATTTTAAGCAGAAGATCGGCTTTGCTGAGAATGAACTGCTTATCGGCAATTAGAGCTTCGGCCTTTTGGTAATCATTGTTTGTAAAAGTAGCACGATTGCCTGCATTTTCTTCTACCTGTATTTCGACGTTCAGCTTTTTGAGTTGTGTTATAACTTCGGGTGTTAGTACCACCCGCTTTTCATACTCCGGTTCTTTTAAAACCCCAATTATCATTTCTATTTTCCAAATTTAGTGTGCAAAATTATTGATTTCGAATTAACCTGCAATTAATTTAATATAACCAGTAAAATTTCTGCAATAAAACTATTATCTAAATAAATTGTTACCCAATTACATGTATTTCACTGTTTTTGGTGCTTCATTATAAAACTTTGTTTAATTTAAATTAACATTTTGACATACTAAATTCGATAATATGGACGAATTTTCGTTTCTGGGGAGTGGCGAAATTGAGAATATCGAGAAGCTGTATGATTTATACCGGAACGATCCCGAATCGGTAGATCCATCGTGGAAGATGTTTTTCAAAGGATTTGAATTTTCCCGAAAGGCTTACCCGGAATCTGATATTACTGACTCGTCCCATATCGACAAAGAATTTAAAGTATTAAGCCTGATTGATAATTACAGAAGAAGGGGTCATTTGTTTACCGAGACCAATCCTGTGCGGAAACGAAGGAAATATACACCAACACTCGAAATAGAAAATTCAGGTCTAACGCAGGATGATCTGCATACAATTTTTCAGGCAGGTAAGGAAGTAGGTATCGGGCCAGCAAAGTTACAGGACATTGTTGATTTTCTTAAAGATACTTATTGCCGCTCTATTGGTACCGAGTATATGTTTATGCGCAACTATGCTAAAATCGGATGGATCAGAAATAAAGTTGAAACAACACGGAATCAGACAACCTTTACTCCCGACAATAAAAAGAAAATTCTAAATCTTCTTAACCAGGCTGTAGGTTTTGAACAATTTATTCATAAAAAATTTATCGGTCAGAAAAGCTTTTCACTCGAGGGAACCGAAACGCTTATTCCTGCACTTCACTATATCATTGAACACAGTTCAAAGCTTGGCATTTCGGAATTTACCATAGGTATGGCCCACAGGGGTAGGTTGAATGTTTTGGGTAATATTATTAAGAAACCCTATGAAAATATTTTTCAGGAATTTGTAGCCGAAGCATACGACGATTCAGTGGCTCTTGGCGATGTGAAATACCACCTCGGGTATGGCAACCGGTATATATTGGAGAGCGGAAAAACCATCGACCTGAATCTGGCTCCGAATCCCTCGCATCTCGAAGTGGTATCGCCGGTGATTCAGGGAATCGCCCGGGCACGAATCGATAATAAGTACAAAGGCGACTTTACCAAGCTGGCTCCCATACTTATCCATGGCGATGCGGCCATTGCCGGTCAGGGTGTTGTGTACGAAGTAGCACAAATGATGGAACTAAACGGTTACCGCACAGGAGGTACCATACATTTGGTTATCAACAATCAGGTGGGTTTTACAACCGACTACCTCGATGCCCGGAGCAGTACCTATTGTACCGATGTGGCCAGGGTTGCTATGAATCCTGTATTTCATGTGAATGGCGACGATGTTGAAGCGTTGATTCATACTGTGAAGCTAGCCATGGAATATCGCCAGACATTCTATACCGATGTTTTTATCGACATACTATCCTACCGTAAATACGGACATAACGAAGGCGATGAGCCTCGATATACGCAGCCTACCCTATATAAAGCTATTGCCACGCATCCCAATCCATTGAAAATTTATGCTGCCAGACTGGTCGAAGAGGGACTCTTTACCGAGAAAGAAATCGATAAACTGAAGCATGATTTTGAAGCTTTTCTCGAAGAGAAATATGAGATATCAAAAAGTCTTGGAAAAGTTAAAATACAACAGTTCTTACATGGCGACTGGAAAAATTTCAAATTTACCAATAGAAACGATTTCGATAAGCATTTTTCGAATGGTGTTACAGTTGCACTATTGAAATACATTGGCGAGAAAATATGCTCTCTTCCTGCTGAAGAGAAGTTTATTAATAAAACACATAAACTGATCGCGGAACGGAAACAAATGCTTGAGCATAACAAACTCGATTGGGCAATGGGAGAGCTACTTGCCTATGGAACCCTGGTATATGAAGGTTATCCGGTACGAATCAGTGGCCAGGACAGCGTCAGGGGTACATTTGCACACAGGCATGCTGCACATGTAATCGAGGATACCGATAAAACCTATGTGCCACTTAAATTTATTAATGACCGGCAGGCCAATTTCAGTATTTACAACTCGCCGCTAAATGAATACGGCGTTTTGGGTTTCGAATATGGTTATGCACTGGCAAATCCAAAGGGTTTAACGATATGGGAAGCCCAGTTTGGCGACTTTCATAATGTGGCACAGGTAATAATCGATCAGTATATTGCTTCGGCAGAAGAGAAGTGGGGTTTAATGAATGGTATTATATTATATCTTCCACATGGCTTTGAAGGTCAGGGTCCGGAACACTCCAGTGGGCGAATTGAACGCTTTCTTTCCCTGGCTGCAAGGAATAATATGCAAATCGTGAATCCCACAATACCTGCGAATCTATTCCACTTGTTACGACAGCAAATGTTGCGAAATTTCAGGGTTCCTATAATAATTTTTACACCCAAAAGCCTCTTACGTCATCCGGAGTGTACCTCAACTCTTGAAGATCTTGCCAATGGGCGTTTTCAACCGGTAATCGACGACAGCGATGTTGATGTTAAAGAAGTGCGTCGCATTGTATTTTGTTCGGGAAAAATATATTACGATTTACTTGCAAGAAAGAAGAAGTTGAAAGCGCGCGATATAGCTCTCGTCAGGATCGAACAGTTGCATCCTTTCCCGAAAACTGCAATGCAGACAATTTTGTCGAAATATAAAAATACCATTCTGAATTTATGGGTGCAGGAAGAACCTGTAAATATGGGAGCATGGCGGCACGTACAACATGAATTTGGCGATATCGAGATTTATCCTATTGCCCGGCTGGCCAGTGGAAGTCCGGCAACCGGATTGCAGCGAATACATAATTTTCAGCAGGAAGAAATTATTGGTAAGGTATTTCGCGAATGCATATGCGAACTGCAACTAAAATATTGTGGACTGCAATGTAAAGATGGTAGCACACGACAAGATATCCTCAAACAGTATAAATATTTTATGGAGAAATAATTAGCATATGATACTTGAAATTACCATACCGAGTCCCGGAGAATCGATTAACGAAGTTGAATTGGCAAACTGGCTGGTTGAGGATGGTGATTATGTGGAAAGGGATCAGGAGATTGGTGAGGTTGAGTCGGATAAAGCTACCCTTCCTCTTATAGCCGAAAAAGCCGGGAAAATAAAAATTCTGATAAAGACTGGGGAAACAGTAAAAATAGGGACTGTAGCCTGTACTATTGATACATCGGCAAAAAGAAGGGATGAGGCTAAAGTCAAGGATAAGGTTAAGGATCGGGAAGGTGATATGGCTGTTAACGGAAATAAAAAGGAAGTTAACTTAATTGAGAAGGAAAAAGCAATTGTCCGGGGGAACAGGAGCAAATCAGCTATGCGTGATAAAACAAAAGGAGTCAGGGTTACTCCACTTGCTCAAAAAATGATGGATGAACATAATTTGAAAATGGAAGATATTCTGCAAGGATTGAAGAAAATAACGACCCGTGAGGTTAATATGATATTGGAGCAAAAAAATAATTTTTCAACCGCTGCATCAAAAAAATCTACTTCGCGCGAAGTTACCAGAGAATCCATTTCGCAACTGAGGAAGAAGTTAAGCCGGAGGCTGGTTTCAGTAAAAAACGAAACCGCTATGCTAACCACATTTAATGAGGTAAATATGAGTGAAATAATCCGGTTGAGAAAGGAATATCAGCAGCAGTTTATCGACACTCATGGTGTTAAGCTTGGATTCATGTCGTTTTTCATTAAAGCCTCAACAGAAGCATTAAAAGCCTTCCCTAAGGTAAATTCCATGATCGACAGTGAGGAGATAGTAATGCCCCATTATGTGGATATTAGTATTGCCGTTCAAACCGATAAGGGATTAATGGTACCTGTGCTGCGTAACACGGAAACCATGAGTCTGGCTGAGATGGAGAAAAATATACTGGAACTGGCGGAAAAAGCACGAAATTTCCGGTTATCAATCGAAGAAATGTCGGGTGGAACATTTAGTATTACCAATGGCGGTGTATTTGGTTCCATGCTTTCAACACCCATACTAAATCCTCCGCAATCGGCCATTCTGGGAATGCATAATATAGTGGAACGTCCGGTTGCGGTGCATGGCAAAGTAGAAATCCGTCCTGTAATGTATGTGGCCTTATCGTATGATCATCGGTTGATTGATGGTAAGGATTCGGTGAGTTTTCTTGTGAAGGTGAAAGAATTGCTCGAATCACCCCAAAAAATGCTTCTTGGAGGGCAGGATCCGGAAAGACTGTTGCTGGGAATTTGATGTAGAACAGTTAATTGTATGAAACGTTTCAATTACGCACTTCCTCTGCCATGTTTTATACAAAATGTTACCATC
>CAYMQP010000223.1:0-6993 GCA_964392505.1 uncultured Bacteroidales bacterium | reverse complement strand
ACAATCTGAAAAAAGGTTTGTATACTGCTCTTGATCAACTGGGGAAAAAGAAAAAGGTTATTGTTGTTCCTCCCGACTATACTCGGCATCACTCACAGGCTGGTATTCTTACTTCGTATGCTTATTCGTACTTCAAGGAAAGCCTCACTGATATATTACCCGCCTTGGGAACCCATAATCCGATGAGTAAAAAAGAAATTGAGATAATGTTTAAGGGGATACCCTTACATTTATTCAGAACTCATGACTGGCGAAATGATGTTGTCACAGTTGGATTGGTTCCCGATGATTACGTAGCAGAAGTAACCGATCAAGTAATCCGATACCGATGGCCAGCGCAACTTAATAAGCTTATTTGGGAAGGCGGGCACGATCTGATTTTGTCTATAGGTCAGGTAGTTCCGCACGAAGTAATTGGAATGGCGAATTATAATAAGAACTTATTTGTTGGTACCGGTGGTGCCGAAGGTATTAATAAAAGTCATTTCATCGGTGCGGTATACGGGATGGAGCGCTTGATGGGAAGGGCCGATAATCCGGTACGAAAAATATTGAATTATGCATCGGAAAATTTTATTACTAATCTGCCTGTAGTTTATATCCATACAGTAATCGGTCGGGATGAATCAGGAAAACTTGTAACACGTGGATTATTTATTGGCGACGATGAAGAAGTATTTCTTAAGGCAGCCGAATTGTCGTTAAAAGTAAATTTTACAATGCTTGAGGTTCCCCTTAAAAAAGTTGTAGTATATCTCGATCCGGCTGAATTTAAAAGTACCTGGTTGGGTAATAAAAGCATTTATCGAACCCGAATGGCCATAGCTAATGGTGGTGAATTACTTGTGCTGGCACCCGGCTTAAAGGAATTTGGTGAGGACGGGGAAATCGACCGGTTAATCAGAAAATATGGATATCAGGGCAAATCAAAGATTATTAAAGCAACAGAAGAAAATGACGACCTGCGTGCTAATCTGAGTGCAGCCGCTCACCTGATACATGGGAGTTCGGAGGGTCGCTTTACAGTTACTTATTGCACGGGTTATATCACAAAAGAGGAAATTGAAAGTGTTGGATTCAACTATGCACCAGTGAATGAGATGATGAAGTTATATAATCCGGGACGACTTAAAGAGGGTTTCAATCGATTACCGGGTGATGAGGTGATTTATTATATCTCGAATCCTGCTTTGGGTCTTTGGGCTTATGAAAAACGATTTGAACAGAAAAATAATAATTAAGAAATATAAATATGGATAAAAAAGCTGATATCGGATTAATAGGACTCGCAGTAATGGGAGAAAATCTTGTGCTCAATATGGAGCGCAATGGATATACGGTTGCCTTATACAATCGTACCGTTGAAAAAGTTGATAAATTCGTTAATGGCAGGGGGAAGGGCAAGAATTTTATCGGTGCTCATTCCATCGAGGAATTCACAACATCTCTTAAAAAACCACGTAAGGTGATGCTATTGGTTAAAGCAGGCCAGGCAGTCGATGACTTTATTGAAAAACTTATTCCTCATTTAGAAAAGGGTGATATAATAATCGATGGAGGGAACACGCACTTTCCCGATACCAACCGTCGAACTGCTTATGTCGAAAGTAAGGGATTACTGTACATTGGCACTGGTGTTAGCGGTGGTGAAGAGGGTGCATTATGGGGCCCGTCAATAATGCCGGGTGGTTCAAAACCTGCATGGCAACATCTTAAACCTATTTTGCAGTCTATAGCGGCAAAGGTAGAAGATGGTTCACCCTGTTGCGACTGGGTAGGAGAGAATGGTGCGGGGCATTTTGTGAAAATGGTTCATAATGGAATTGAGTATGGTGATATGCAACTTATTACGGAAGCCTATCAGATCATGAAAGTATTACTTAGAATGACTCCCGACGAAATGCATGAGGTCTTTAAGGAATGGAACGAAGGAGAATTAAGTAGTTATCTGATTGAAATCACACGCGATATTCTGGCTTTTAAAGACGAAGATGGGCAACCACTTGTGGAAAAAATTCTCGACACAGCTGGTCAGAAAGGAACAGGTAAATGGACAGGAATAGCGGCACTCGATCAGGGAGTACCCTTAACATTAATCGGAGAGGCAGTTTTTGCCCGCTGCCTGTCGGCAATGAAAGAGGAAAGGGTAAAGGCTTCGAAGGTACTATCGGGTCCTAAACCATTGTTTATCGAACATAAAAAGCAATTTATTAACGACCTGCACGATGCCCTATATGCATCTAAAATTGTATCGTATGCTCAGGGCTATGTTCTAATGCGAACGGCTGCCGAAGATTTTAGATGGAATCTGAATTATGGCGGAATAGCCCTAATGTGGCGCGGAGGATGCATAATCCGATCGGTATTCCTGGGTAAAATCAAAGAAGCTTTCGACAAAAATCCAAGGCTAACAAATCTGCTTTTGGATCCTTTCTTTAAAGAAAAGATTATCAGAACTCAGGATGCATGGCGTCGAGTTGTTTCAACAGCTTTTATACATGGAATTCCAATACCAGCATTTTCTACAGCGCCGGCATATTATGATGGCTACAGGAGTGAACGGCTCCCTGCTAATTTATTGCAGGCTCAGCGCGATTATTTCGGAGCACACACTTATGAACGTATCGATAAACCTAGAGGCGAATTCTTCCATACCAACTGGACTGGCAGGGGAGGAGAAACAGCTTCTTCAACCTATAATGTTTAATCAGTATTAATCAAACAAAAATAATAATGACAAACTCAAAAACGGGAATGGGTAATTACAGATATCGCATCTTAGCCATGTTGATATACGCCACAACAGTAAACTATTTTGACAGGAGCATCATTGGTGTAATGTCGCCTGATTTAATAGATTGGTTCGGTTGGACAAATAATGATTATGCCAACATAATAATTGCCTTTAAAGCAGCTTATGCAATTGGCATGTTAACAATGGGGGGAATTATTGATCGTTTAGGTACGAAAAAAGGGTATACTGCAGCAATTGGAATTTGGAGTGTGTTTGGAATGTTACACGCAACAATAGGAGCAGGTTTTAGTAGAATTGGATTTTCGCTGGCACGGTTTGGATTAGGTTTTGGAGAATCAGGGCACTTCCCTGCTGCGCAGAAAACAGTAGCAGAATGGTTTCCAAAGAAAGACCGGGCATTTGCTACTGGTATATATAATGCAGCCACCAGTATAGGAGCAATAGCAGCTCCATTTGTTGTGGGTGCTATTGTATTTTGGACTGGTGGTGAAAGAGGTTCGGGAGAATTTAAATATTGGCAAATTCCTTTCTTACTCACTGGTGCAATGAGTTCAATTTGGGTATTATTATGGTTAAGAACTTATAAAAAGCCAGAAAAACATCCAAAAGTATCCAAAGAGGAACTTAAGTATATTGAGAGCGATTCTGGTGTTGAGACAACCGAAAAGTTACCATGGAAAAGTGTATTACCCAAAAGACAAACTTGGGCTTTTGCCACTGCAAAGATTACTGATGCAGTCTGGTGGTTTTATTTATTCTGGGGTGCTAAGTTTCTGGCTGATGCTTTTGGAGTAGATATCCATCATATAGGTGTTCCCTTCCTTATAATGTATCTTCTAGCCGATGGCGGTAGCATTTTTGGAGGATGGATTTCAGGAGCATTTCTTCGTAAAGGGTGGGCACTAAATAAAGCACGTAAAATGACTTTATTGATGTGTTCTCTTGTTATTCTACCAGTAAGCTTTGTAGCAATTACAGATAATAAATGGCTTGCTGTTGTACTTATTGGAGTTGGAGCTGCAGGACATCAGGCCTGGTCTGCTAATCTTTTTACCCTGGTATCAGATGTATTCCCCAAAAAAGCAGTTGCATCAGTTACAGGAATAGGAGGAATGATCGGTGCTATTGCTGGTATTGTTGGTGATAAAGCTTTAGGAAAAGTTCTTGATGCATCAGGTAATATAGGATATTTTTGGGCTTTCCTAATTGCTGGTTTTTGTTATCTGATCATTCTTGGTCTAATACATTTACTTATGCCAAAAATGACTCCACTAGATGAAAATCTGAAACTAACGAAAGCATAAATATTTAACTATGGATCATATTAAGTATGAATTGCGATATGCTTCGCATCTTGATGATGCGAAGCATTACGATACACAGCGATTACGCGAAGAATTCCTCGTGCAGAACCTGTTTGAAAAGGATATGATAAATCTGGTGTATACCGATTACGACAGGTTTATCGTAGGAGGGGCATTTCCCATAACCAGTGAACTGAAGCTGGAAGCCATCGATCCTCTCAAAGCACCACAATTTTTGGATCGAAGGGAGCTAGGTATTATAAATATTGGAGGCCCTGCCAAAATAACTGTCGGTGAAAACCAGTTTGAATTGGCTAATAAGGAAGCCTTATATGTGGGCCAAGGTTCAATAGATGTTGTTTTTGCTTCTGTCGACAATAATAAGCCGGCAAAACTATATCTTAACTCAGCACCTGCTCATAAAGCTTACCCAACTAAAAAGGTTTCATTAGCTGATGCAGAATCGGTAGAGCTCGGATCATTAAACACCTCCAATGCCCGGATTATTAATAAGCTACTGGTGAACAGTGTTGTTGAATCGTGCCAGTTACAAATGGGTATGACCGAACTGAAGGAAGGGAGTGTTTGGAATACCATGCCTCCTCATACCCACGGAAGGCGGATGGAAGCTTATTTTTATTTCGATGTGGCCGAAAATCAGGCAGTATGTCATTTTATGGGTCAACCACAGGAAACCCGTCATATCTGGGTCCAGAACGAAGAAGCTGTTATTTCACCTACATGGTCGATACATGCCGGAGCAGGAACTGGAAAATATACTTTTATTTGGGGCATGGGCGGTGAGAATCTCGACTATGGCGATATGGATACTGTTCAACCTAAAGATTTACGCTAGGATTTTAATATTTTAAAAAATTAAAATCATGATCAACGAATTATTCGATCTGACTGGTAAAGTAGCCCTGGTAACAGGAGGTACCCATGGCATAGGTATGGCTATTGCCAAAACTCTAGGTGAAGCTGGTGCAAAAATAACGGTTAATGATATTTCTGAAGAAAAACTGGCAAATTGTAGAAAGGAATATGTTGATGCGGGGCTGGATGTATATACCCTGATATTTGATGTCACCAACGAAAAAGCGGTGGATAAAGGCATTTCAGAGATAGAAAAAAATGTAGGCTCTATCGATATTTTGGTGAACAATGCCGGAATAATCAAGCGTATTCCCATTTTAGATATGCCAGTGAGCGAATTCAAACAGGTAATTGAAATCGACCTGATTGCACCATTAATTGTTGCCAAGCGTGTAGTTCCGGGTATGATTAAAAGAAGGAGTGGTAAAATTATTAATATGTGTTCCATGATGAGTGTTTATGGGCGGAATACTGTATCTGCATATGCTTCGGCAAAAGGAGGATTAAAATTGCTAACCGCAAATATGTGCTGCGAATGGGCAAAATACAATATCCAGATAAATGGGATTGGTCCCGGTTATATTGCTACTGCTCAAACAGCACCTATCCGCGAAGGCAATCACCCTTTTAACGATTTGGTTATGACCCGAACTCCGGCAGGACGATGGGGTGAACCTGAAGATGTTGGTAATGCTGCTTTGTTCCTTGCTACCAAGGCAAGTAATTTTGTAAATGGTCATGTTCTTTTTATCGATGGAGGTATACTTGCCAACTTCGGCTATGTAAAAGGAGAAAATGAAATAAATTAGTTTTTGGTTTATAAGTTACGGGCTTTAAGAGGATATAATAAAGTATGTAATAACTCAAAACATAAAACAAGTAGTTGTATGAAGAAATTTATGGATGATAATTTTCTGCTTCAAACCAAAACAGCAGAATATTTATATCATAAGCATGCTAAGGGACTCCCTATTATCGATTATCATTGCCACCTTGTCCCTAAACAAATCGCTGATGATATACAATTTAAAAATATTACACAGGCATGGCTCTATGGCGATCACTATAAATGGAGGGCAATGCGTTCGAATGGTATCAGCGAACGCTATTGTACGGGAGATGCCTCTGATTTTGAAAAATTTGAAAAATGGGCCGAAACAGTCCCCATGACTATACGGAATCCACTCTACCACTGGACACATCTTGAACTGCAAAGGTATTTTGGGATCGAGGATTTGCTAAATCCTGCTTCTGCAAACAAAATCTATGAAAAAGCTTCTTCGCTTTTAAATACAAAGGAATACAGTGTTCGAGGTCTTATGAAAATGATGAATGTTGAGGTCGTATGCACGACTGACGATCCGGTTGATTCGCTGGAATATCACAAACAGATCAAAAACGATGGCTTTAAGATACTTGTTTTACCCGCCTGGCGTCCCGATAAAGTTATGGCTGTTGATGATCTGGTTGCTTATAACAAATACCTCGATAGGCTTGCTGAGGTTGCAGAAATCGAAATCGGAAATTTCAGTTCATTATTAGAGGCTTTGCACAAGCGTCAGGACTTTTTTCAATCCATGGGTTGCAAGTTATCCGATCATGGACTGGAGAATTTCATTGTTGAGCCTTTCACATCAAATGAGATTGATGAAATATTTAATAAAATAAGAACGGACAAACAGATTAACAATTTAGAGAATCTGAAATTTAAATCGGCCATGCTGTACGAGTTAGCTGTAATGAACCATGAAAAAAACTGGACTCAGCAATTTCATGTAGGTGCAATGCGGAACAATAATACACGCATGTTAAAGAACCTGGGCCCTGATACGGGCTTTGATTCCATTGGTGATTATCCGCTGGCCACCCCTATGTCGAGGTTTCTTGACCGCCTTGATGCAGAAAACCGGTTAACTAAAACCATTTTGTACAACCTGAATCCTGCCGATAATGAAGTTATGGCAACCATGCTGGGCAACTTCCAGGATGGTTTGATTCCGGGTAAAATACAGTTTGGTTCTGGCTGGTGGTTTCTCGACCAAAAGGAGGGAATGGAAC
>CAYMQP010000222.1:0-7043 GCA_964392505.1 uncultured Bacteroidales bacterium | reverse complement strand
GACCCTTTTTTTCCAGTTTATACCGATTGGCTAGATTTCGGTATTTCTCAAGCTCACCGGTTATTTCTTCTAACTGCTGTTGTAATTTCGTATTTTCATCCTCGAGATGCTTATTCTGGGAAATCAACTCGGCTAAATGACGTAAAGTAGTCTTACTCTGATCTTTCATCGTTTCAACAATCCGTTTCTTATCCTGCATAACTTAAAAGCGGATAATTGTTTGCTATTTTTAACAAGAAATTGTTTTAAATTAATTCATTTCCTGCAAGGAAACAAAATCATTTGTTGCATTTTTTTCAGCATTATGGATTTTAAATTAACATCGGAATACGGACCTACCGGTGATCAGCCGGAAGCAATAAAGCAATTAGTTGATGGAATTAACACCGATATGTCCTTTCAAACCCTGCTGGGAGTAACAGGATCTGGAAAAACATTTACTATAGCTAATGTAATTGAACAAATTAACAGACCCGTGCTGGTACTAAGCCATAACAAAACACTTGCTGCACAATTATTTGGTGAGTTTAAGCAATTTTTTCCTGAAAATGCCGTGGAATATTTTGTTTCCTATTACGATTACTATCAGCCCGAAGCTTATATTCCGGTTACAGACACCTATATCGAAAAAGATCTTTCTATCAACGACGAAATTGAGAAGCTCAGGCTAAGTACAACATCTTCGTTACTCTCGGGACGAAGAGATGTAATTGTTGTATCTTCTGTATCATGCCTGTATGGAATTGGAAATCCCGACGATTTTTTTAGTAATACCATTTTTATTAAACGCGGACAACATGTAAGCCGTAATGTTTTTCTGAGAAAGCTGGTCGACAGCTTGTATTCGCGTAACGAAGCCGTATTTGAAAGAGGAAATTTCAGGGTTACAGGCGACACAGTAGATATATTCCTTGCATATAGCGATAATGCTTATCGGGTCACTTTCTGGGGTGATGAAATTGAAGAAATCGAATCGTTTAATCCAATACATGGGACTACCATTGAAATGCTGCAGGAAGCCATGATTTTCCCGGCCAATATATTTGTTACCACCCAGTACCGGATGAAACAGGCTATAGAACAAATACAGGACGATCTTATTAAACAGGTCGATTTTTTTAAAAGTATTGGAAAAACTCTCGAGGCTAAACGGTTGAACGAACGTGTTAATTACGATCTTGAAATGATACGCGAACTGGGACATTGTCCCGGAATTGAAAATTATTCAAGGTACTTCGACGGCCGCGCTGCAGGTACACGTCCATTCTGCCTGCTGGATTATTTCCCGAAGGATTTCATTATGATCATAGATGAAAGTCATGTTACATTACCTCAGATACGCGCTATGTATGGTGGTGATCATAGCCGGAAACAAACTCTTGTTGATCATGGATTCCGGTTACCAGCGGCTATAGATAACCGACCTCTTAAATTTGAGGAGTTTGAAAGTATGATGCAGACCACCATTTATGTCAGTGCCACACCGGGCGACTACGAATTTGAAAAATCGGAAGGTATTGTTGTTGAACAGCTTATCCGGCCGACAGGGCTGCTCGATCCTGTTGTTGAAGTTAAACCAAGTCTAAATCAGATAGATCATTTATTAAGCGAAATAAGGCTAAGGGCTGAAGCTAATGAACGTGTACTGGTTACTACTCTTACCAAAAGAATGGCCGAAGAACTTACCAATTATCTCATCAGGTTCGATGTCCGATGTCGATATATCCATTCCGATATTGATACCCTGGAACGAATTGAAATCATGGAAGGCTTAAGAGGAGGGAAATTCGATGTGTTAATAG
Organism: uncultured Bacteroidales bacterium; assembly: GCA_964392505.1. Taxonomy (GTDB): domain Bacteria; phylum Bacteroidota; class Bacteroidia; order Bacteroidales; family UBA10428; genus UBA10428. The sequence goes on along the minus strand of CAYMQP010000222.1, from coordinate 5,241 downwards.
GGGTCAACTTGTTACGCGAAGGCCTCGATCTGCCTGAAGTATCACTAGTGGCAATCCTTGACGCTGACAAAGAAGGTTTTCTCCGATCGGAGCGCTCGTTAACCCAAACCGCAGGAAGAGCAGCACGAAATATTAATGGAAAAGTTATTATGTATGCTGATAAAATAACCGATTCGATGCAACGTACTATTGATGAAACCAATCGCAGGAGGGAAAAACAACTCAAATACAACGACCAGCATAATATAACTCCACAGCAAATCATAAAGGCCTCGTCGAATATTCTGAGGGAAGTAAGAAATATTACAGGACAGTCGAAAGCGTATTTGGAGCCCGAAAAACCCGATGTTGCTGCTGATCCGGTTGTACAGTATATGAGTAAAGAAGCTATCATTAAAGCTATCGAGAATACCAAGACTAAAATGGAAGCTGCTGCCGCTGAGCTGGATTTTATACAGGCAGCCAGGTATCGTGATGAAATGCAGGCATATCAGCAACTGCTGGAAAACAAGGAATAAGTTTTAAATTCCTCAGCATATATAGTTTATTATCCAGAGCTAAAGTTAAAATTGATAAAATAAAAGCAATTTTTAACACCGAGTTTTTAGGAATGTCGGATATAGCAAACTTTAAGGAATAAAAAAAGTCGTTCGGTTTATGAACGACTTTTTTAATAGTGTGGCAATTCTTTTAACCTAAGTATGTTTTAAGAAGTTTACTTCGAGATGTATGCCGTAATCTCCGGATAGCTTTTTCTTTTATCTGACGTACACGTTCCCGGGTAAGACCAAATCGTTCCCCGATTTCTTCCAGTGTCATTTCCTGACAACCTATGCCAAAAAACAAACGTACTATATCGCGTTCACGATCGGTAAGGGTTGAAAGTGCTCTCTCAATTTCCCGTGTAAGCGATTCATTCAGCAGTTCTTTATCGGCCTTTGGCGAATCGTTATTAATAAGTACGTCGAGTAAACTATTTTCTTCACTATCACTGAAAGGAGCATCGACAGATACATGCCTTCCGGATACCCTTAATGTATCCGTCACTTTTTCTCTTGAAAGTTCTAAGGTATCGGCTAATTCTTCGGGAGTAGGGGTTCTTTCATACTCCTGTTCAAACTTTGAAAATGCTTTATTAATTTTATTTAATGAGCCAACCTGATTGAGCGGTAAACGGACAATACGCGATTGTTCAGCTAAAGCTTGAAGAATAGACTGTCGGATCCACCATACAGCATATGAGATAAATTTGAAACCGCGTGTTTCATCGAATTTTTCTGCTGCTTTTATCAATCCGAGATTACCTTCATTAATAAGGTCGGGTAAACTAAGACCCTGATTCTGATATTGCTTGGCTACCGAAACCACGAAACGAAGATTTGCACGAGTAAGTTTTTCTAAAGCAATTTTGTCCCCCTTTTTAATGCGTTGCGCTAACTCAACCTCTTCCTCAACTGTAATGAGATCCTCTTTACCTATCTCCTGCAAGTATTTGTCGAGCGAGGCACTTTCACGGTTTGTGATGGATTTTGTGATTTTTAACTGTCTCATACTCCTTCAATGAAATTTTCGCGAATTTAGATTATTTTATATTTAAATTCAAAATGAATAAGCTTTTGGTATATAATTAAAAAGGGCCTGCAAAATTGCAAGCCCCTGTATATTATATAGAAACCCGTAATTTTACTTCAATCCAATAGCATAGTATTGAACTACTCCATTCGGATAAATACCTTCAATGAACACTCCGCCCCTGGTCCCTTTTATTATTTTTTCCAGCTCTACAATTGAATAGACGGGTTTATTGTTGACCTGGGTTATAATGAAACCCTCCTTCACTCCTTCCGATCTGAGTTTACCCGGGTGTAATTCAGCAACTTTTACTCCATACTTGATACCTAACCGGGTTTTTTCCTGTTGGTTAATATTTTCAAACTTGGCACCCAGAATATCGTCAGAAGAACTGCCTGATACGTAGCTGGTTTGTCCTTGCAAATTACGTAAAGTAACCTCAAATTGTTTCGTTTTGCCATTTCTTTTTGCCACGACAGTAACTTTATCGTTCGGGCGGTAACGGCTTATTTGTTCCTGGAGTTCCCCTGAACTGTTAACTTTCACACCATTAACCGAAATTATTATGTCGCCCGGTTCAATACCGGCTGCCTTGGCGGCTCCGTCGGACCGGACATCGGAAATATATACTCCTTCAATTTTGTCAAGTCCTTTCTCTTTTGCCAGATCAGCTGTTATATCCTGAATACTTACACCTAGAATAGCGCGTTGTACAACACCGAACTCAATAATATCCATAACAACTTTCTTAACTATAGTAACCGGTACAGCAAAAGAAATGCCGGCAGATCCACCTGAAGGAGATATAATGGCTGTATTTATGCCAATTAAATTACCATGAATATCGACCAGAGCACCTCCGCTATTACCGCGGTTTACAGCAGCATCAGTCTGAATAAACGATTCCATTCGGTACTGATCCTGAATAATCCCAATATTCTTGGCCTTAGCACTTACAATACCAGCCGTAACAGTCGATGTCAGATTAAACGGATTTCCAACCGCAAGCACCCATTCACCTACCTGAACCGAATCGGAATTACCCCAGGGAATATAATGAAATCCCTCGCCTTTGATTTTAAGTAAAGCAAGATCGGTACTCGGATCGGTTCCCAATACTTTTGCCTCGAATTCTCTTTTATCGTTCAATGTTACATATACTTTATCGCTGTTTTCAACCACATGGTTATTCGTAACAATGTAGCCATCATCGGAAACTATTACACCTGATCCGAAACCCAAAACAGGTTGAGTATCGCGATAGCTGTCACCATAAAAAAATTCAAGAATAGGATTATATGTCTGACGAGTTGATTGCGTTTTTACGTGAACAACCGCCTCCACCGACAGCTTTGCTGCTTCTACAAAATCAAATGGTGCTCCATTATAATCACCGGAGAGTTTTGTATAACTTAGAGGTTGCTGAACAGTAGCAATTACTTTTTCTTCTCTGGGAACCAGTTTTGAATATAAATAAACCGCAATTAATCCCCCTACTATTGCTACCACCAATGTTCCTAATAATTTCTTCGCTTTCATAACAAAATTATTTTTTATAAAAATACTTAGCATTTTATTATCAACCGATTTCAATTTTACCAAAAATTATGCCTTCAAATATTTGGTAATTCAAAATTCATAAGACTAACGCAATATGCATGCAAAATGTGCTGGTTTTTTCTAATTTTTAACACTATTTAACGGGTAGTAATACTACTGGCCAAGGAAATCTTTTTTGTGAGCTTATTATTGTAACTTAAACATGTCAAATTGTCAACTAATTATTCAGAATCATTTGTTAATTACTCTTTTCATTGTTAATAACCTTAACCTATTTCCGTAAATAATTCATAACTTATTGTTTAATAAACTTTTTATACCCGGTCTTATAAATTCTATCAATAATTTGATTTTAAATTAATTAATACTTCAACTCATGAAAATTACTCAGAAATTATTGTTAATAGCTCTTTTAATTGCCTTTCTCTCCTCCTGTAAAATCATGTATGTACCTAATAATCAAAATATACCAATGCTTGAGGAGAAGGGAGATATTAAGGCAAATTTGGGTTTTAAAGATCTGCAGCTTGCCTATGGAATTACAGACCACATAGGTATTATGGCGAATGGGTATTATAATAAAAACGAGTGGACCGCAAACACTGAAATATCTAATAATAAATATCTATATGAATATCTATCGACGCGTTCTCTGATTGAAGGAGGCTTGGGCTATTATTCGGCTTTAGGTGGAGCCGGTAGATTCGAGGTATACGGAGGTGCCGGTTATGGCAAGGTAAACTTCGATTACGACCTTCTAGAAAATGGTACTCAGACCGAAACCAATACATTTAAGGTAGATATGATGCGTATTTTTATACAACCCGCAATTGGCATGCAATCCGATAATTTCGGGTTTGCTTTTTCTACACGTCTGGCATCATTAACATTTTCAAATATTAATTACACAGGTTACACCCAAGCTGAACTTGAGGATGAAGGATTGCATGAACTTGAAGACGATATGTTTATGTTTATTGAACCTGCCATTACACTGAGAGCAGGATTTAGATATATACAGTTACAGTTTCAACCATATTACAACATGCGATTGTCTGGACCTTCATCGATCAATTCGAAAACATACGGATTAAATTTCGGAGTGTATTTAAGCATCGACGATTTTTTTAAAATCCCATAAATAGTTATATTCTATTCTGAAGGAACACATAACATATGTTTGAATCTTTGAAAGATTAAAGCTTCTTTTTTATAACTGAATTGCAGTAACTAAAAAGTTGATATTAATCTTTTATACTTATCAAATCTGTTGAGCGAAGACTGTTCCTTAAAGATATTTTGTGGCTTCACGATAGCTTAGTCCTGATAAGGAATGTCCATCGACAAAAGTTTTAACCCATACTGGATTAGTTTTTGAATACTCACGTAAAATCCAGCCAACAGCTTTTCGGATGAAAAAATCTTTATGTGAAATAAGCTTTTCAATATATGAAGCTAATAATTGTGTGTCGGTACCTTTTTTGTATTTCAGCTGAAAGAGTAATGCCGAGCGTTGGAGCCAAATATTGCCGCTGTTCATCCATTTTTCTGTTACTGGCTTTACTTGTTCGGGAAATCTGATAAAATAAGTACCGCATATCCAGGCAGCAATTCCATCGACAGTATCCCACCACGACTTTTGTACTATGAGTTTCTCAATCAAATCAATATCTTCTTTTAGCAAGGTCTTAATTTGTTTACGCAACAACTCTATCACCACTTGCTGATACTCCCGTTGAGGCAGGCTCCAGCAATACATAGCAAATTCATCTAATTTATCGTGTGTAGGATAACCATAAGTCTTGAAAAAATCCTTTACAATTTCCCGGAAGTTTTTTGTAGGAATACCATAAAATTCAAACTGATTTCTTACATACTTATGTGATCCTGCAGCTCTTTCCGGATCTGCTCGTTCTTCAAATTTCTTACGTAACGGAGCAATGTAATTTTCCATTTTCATAATTAAACTATTAAATAAATTAAAAAAGCCGAACGATAAATCCGGCCTTCCAATTTTGAAATACAATCACGCATCTATTTTCGCATACTTGGCATGTTTTTCAATGAATTCCCTCCGGGGTGGTACATCGTCACCCATAAGCATAGAGA
>CAYMQP010000221.1:0-7055 GCA_964392505.1 uncultured Bacteroidales bacterium | reverse complement strand
CCTAAAGGTTACATCTTCAGCTGTATACTCCGATCGTGTCAGGTTTATCTGATACTCCTGCAGATGGGCAAATACATCCTCGCGGCTGTAACCTCCCCGCTCCCATGTTACCAGACCGGTTTCCCCCTTCCAGAGATTTTCAACCGGATACAGCCTTCCCCTGGTTTCAAACAAATGAATGCTGTCGCGCTTGGAATAGCATATTAAATCGGTTTTCGGGAAAACCACTGTCAGTTCGTCATCACTTTCAATTCGATAATCAGTACTACTGGCCTTCCAAATTGTTGAACTCGATTGGTAAAGGTAATTTTTACGCAGCAGAATATCCGTTACTTCCAACAGGTTATCGAACTCCATGGTCTTGGTCTTCCTTTTATCCAGCATTTCGATGAAGCCTGCAATCCAGTTTGTATAGTTATCAGGAATACGGTTATATTCCTCGAAAGCTAGCATACACGACAGTAATTTATAGAAATGAGGATACGGGCGGGCCTTCCTTTTAATCATTAATTGGCTTATTTTAACTATGTATTGCTGCTCGATTTCATCAAACAAACTGTCCTCTTCCCAGGCTGTTATAAAATCTTTTAAGACATCTTCATACTGCTCGGGTAAATTGGTCAAGAAGACTTTTAACTCTTCAATATAGGATGATGTTTCACCAGTGAAGACTTCGTTTCGTTGCGCTTTTATCCGCAGTGTGAACAGGACAATAATGGAAATAATGATAAGTAAAGCCTTACTAATAGTTCTGTGCATTAGTTTATATCTTCGGAGAAGAACTCTTTTAATCAGTAATACATGTAAAACGAACTTTATTTTTTATCATTGTAATACACGCTTCTATAAAAATAGCTAATTCCTCTCAAACATCATAACCATCCATTTATCTAAAATCTGGGTTTTAAGTAAGTGAAATTGTTCTTTTTCAGCATGCCGCTTTACTGCGACACGATCTTCTTCCAAAATTCCGCTGATAAGAAGTATACTCTTTTGATGTGTATGTAAAGTATAATCCTTCATCTGCGATACTAAAATATTCCGGTTGATATTAACCAAAATAATATCGAAAGCACCTTCGGGAATTTCATTAATACCACCCTGAATTACAGAAATATTATGACATTGGTTTATAGCAGCATTTTCTTTTGTATTCTGATAAGCCCAATTATCTATATCGATCGCTACTACTTTGCAAGCTCCCATCATGGAGGCTAGGATCCCTAGTATACCAGTACCACAACCCATATCAAGCACTTCCTTCTGCTTGAATTCCAATTCGAACATCTGTTCTATCATTAACCGTGTTGTTTTATGATGCCCTGTTCCAAAAGCCATTTTAGGTTCAATGGTGATTTGATATCTTACTTCCGGAAATTCCGGATGAAATGAAGTTCGTATAGCACAGCGTGTATCGATAATAACAGGTTCGAAACTACATTCCCACAGACTATTCCAGTTCTGGTCGGTTATATCTTCTATTTCCCACTTCATGCGAAACCATAGTGCCAGAAGCGATTCCTGTATTTCAAGAAGCGGTTCATCAGAAAACAAATCAGAGGCCATATAAGCAATAAAAATATCGTCTCTTTCAAAAATACCATAATAATTATTGGCGTCGAGCGGTGCGAACAAAATTTCAGAAAATTCCCGTGTTGGAGGATCGAGGATAATATGTACTGCTTTAAATGCCATAGCTCATTTTATCAAAATTGATAAAAAAAACGATCCCAATATAAATTAAGGGATCGTTGATAATAAAATATATGGCGGATGTCTATAATGCCTTCACTATAGCTATAAAGTCCTCAGCATTAAGCGATGCGCCTCCAATGAGACCGCCGTCTACATCGGGATTAGCAAATAATTCGTCAGCATTGGAAGGTTTGCAGCTGCCACCATAAAGAATAGAACAATCGTCAGCAATGGCTGCGCCATACTTAGCCTTTATTTGATCGCGAATATACTTATGCATTTCCTGGGCTTGTTCAGGAGTTGCTGTTTTTCCAGTACCAATAGCCCAAACCGGTTCATATGCAATTACAATTTTGCTAAATTCTGCCGCCGATAGATGAAATAATCCCTTTTCAAGCTGATTTTTTACTACATTAAAATGTCTTCCAGCTTCTCTTTCTTGCAGCACCTCACCGATACAAAAAATCGGAGTTAATTCGTTTTTCAAGGCAAGCTTTACCTTAACAGAAAGTAATTCATCATTTTCACCATAGTAAGTCCTTCGTTCCGAATGCCCCAAAATAACATATATTGCTCTGGTTGATTTAACCATAGCAGCTGAAACTTCGCCTGTATAGGCCCCACTTTCTTGATTGGCACAATTCTGGGCACCCAGAAATAATGCGGGTTTGTTAATAACTTTTAAAACTTCGGTAAGATGTATGAATGGCGTACATAATATAACTATAACATCATCACCTTCAACTTTACTATTCACATTACGGGCAAGTTCAATACCTTCACTCAGGGAAGTATTCATTTTCCAGTTACCGGCAACAATTTTTTTTCTCATATTGGCAATCTTTTTTTATTCTACTATAATGCCCGCGAAATTAACAAAATATCGTTTTATCATAGCCGATAACATTTGTTAAGTATTTTTTTAATAAAAATTTCTTTATAATTTAATAGGTAATTAATCCAAACCAACCCATGCCTGGTGTAAGCAAAATTGTTTACAAAGGACAAGATATTATCCTTGTTGATTACCGCGGTTGCACTGACGAAAATGAAATGATCAGGATTTTTCGACAGGCAGCAGATATGATTTCAAAACATCCAGAGGGTATTCCAGTATTAATCAATTTCGAAGGTGCATATCAAACGCCTAATTATATGAAGGAAGCCAGGCAGCTCACAAAGCAAACCCAGCCATATGTTACAAAAAGAGCCATTGTCGGCTTAGATAAACCTCCAAGGCTGATTATTCTGAATGCTTTTAATCGTTTGCTCGGAGAAAAGAAAATCAGACCATTTAATTCTATAACAGAAGCCAAGGAATGGCTGGTTAGTTAAATCCAAATAGAAATCATACCGCTTTGATGCTCCTTTAATAAATTCTTTGAAAAAATAATTACTAATATGAGCACGCTATCCCAATAAATCGGAGCGGAAAAAGAAAAGCAATAAACCCAGTATACCTATTAATAACACTACAATTATAGCAATAGCATCCGAACGTTCTTTCTGTGAGGCAAGCAATGAATATGAGAGAGGTCCATGGAATTGTAAAGCATCAAGCGATGGCATATTTCTGAAATGCCACTTCCCAAGTATTATTCCTTCTTTTATTAATATTAATCCGGGATTACTACGAATAATGGTTTTCAGGGTAATCTCATCGGTTGTATAAAAAGTGAAATGAAGTTTAATATCCTCGGTTTCTTCTTTAATTACCTCCTGAGTCGAAGAAGTCATTCCATACACATTATAACCCGCTTCCTGAGCCTGCAATGCAAAATCGTTTATTCCTTTTAATCCCTTTTGATTAGTTTTTTGGATATCACTAGCAATAATTAAAAACGAATATTCCTGATCGTAAAATAGATGATCGGTAATATCCACTCCTTCAGGTGAAACCAATGAGAAATCGTGAATGGGGGGAACATAACCTTTGCTAATCAGTATATTCTTAGTTTCTATCCATTTCCAGCTCGTATCGCTCCATGGTTTCTCGGGAGAATCAAGAGTAAACTCTTTTTGAATTCCATCTTTTTCATAAACCAGTACAGTCCGGTACTCGTCAACTGGCATACCTTCAGGTATTTCCATTAGAGCCGGGATATTGGCTCCAATTTTATAAGGTCGAAAATCAATAAGCGGAAGATTTCGAATACAGTATAACGACAACAATATTGAAATTATCGCTAGTGTCCCGATAATTGACCATTCTAACGTAGAGGAATAACCGGTTTCATATTGTTTTCTTTGGTGAAATACGACAAATGTTGGAATCAGAAAGATCAGGTTTTTAAAAAATGTCTGCCAATTGGTCAATTTAACGGCATCGCCAAAACATCCGCAATCGCTAACCGGGTTTGTAATAGCTAAGAACAGGGTAAGAATACTAAAATAACCCATAAAAATAAGTAAAACCCAGGCAGTTACCTTCATCCTGATTTTAAGGAAAAGGTTCAGGCCAATCAGTAATTCGGTTGTACTCAGTATAATAGCAAAAACCAATGTTAAAGGCATTAAATAATCCATATGAAAGGCTTCGAAATAATCATAAAATTTATAAGCCGATCCCCATGGATCGATGGCCTTAACGAAACCGGAGAAAATGAATATGGCTCCTATAATATAACGGGCTACATTTCTAACAATCCTGATAGTCATTAGCTGTAAAATTTATTTTCAATTTTATCAATAATCAGTTTTGAAATTTCAGCTGGCAATAAAATTTCTCCTTGCTTATTACTGCAATCAATCATTTCAAAATCTTTATTCTCATCAACTTGCCAGAGATAACTCTCGCGTACCATTTGCTGAAAGGAAATATCTGCCTCATGAATGTCCTTTCTGCCATTCAGATAATCACGATCGCTACCCGAGCGATGTTTCCCCAGACTTTTCTCAGTAAAATGAGCTGGAACATTTAAAAACAAGTTCAAATCGGGAACCGGAATCCGATAGTATTCATATTCCAAATGTTTTATCCATCGGGCCAGCTTATTTTTCTCATTTTTATCATCGATCTTGGCGCACTGAAAAGCTATATTCGAATAGAGATACCGGTCGGCAATAACCATAAATTCATTTTGCATCCATTCACGTATCTGTTCAGCAAAATCTTTTCTATCGCCGGCATAGATCAGGGCAACCAGATAAGGATTAACCGTATCGATTTGTCCTAATTCGCCCCGAAGGTAACGGCTGATTAATTCTCCCCAGATACCTGATCCGGTTCTGGAGAAATGTATGAAACGGGTTTTTATATTCCCCCTAAGAAAATACGCTTCAATAAGCTTTATTTGTGTCGACTTTCCCGATCCGTCGAGTCCTTCAATTACAATAAATCCCATGAAATGAAAATGTTAAAAATCATGATAGCTACTATGCCTGCTTATCATTACTTTTACGTTAAGTAAATCAGTCCGATTCCGATGGATAAAGATACATTTTTTCAAAAAAAACGATTATTAAACACAGGTGGGAAATATCTGGATCTGGACATTCCAAAAATTGCAGGAATATTGAATGTTACTCCCGATTCGTTTTATGACGGAGGTCGCTTTACATCTAGAGATAAAATACTGAAACAGGTAAATAAAATGATCGAAGAGGGAGCTGATATTATCGATGTAGGAGCTAGTTCGACACGTCCAGGTGCAAATGAAATTTGCGCTGAAGAGGAGTATGAAAGGCTTATAAAAGCTTTGGGTGCGATTCGTGAAAATTGGCCGGAAATTACTATCTCAGTCGATACTACCCGGGCAGATATAGCCTGCAATGTTATTAAAAACTTTCAGGTAAATATTATAAACGATATATCGGGCGGAATGGCTGACCCTACAATGAAAGATATTATAGCTGAATTTCAGATTCCCTATATTATTATGCATATGAAGGGTACACCCGAAACCATGCAAAACAATACACAGTATTCCGATTTATTGAAAGAAATTATTGAATTTTTCAGTCAGCAAACCGAAATATTACTAAGTAATGGTATCAATGATATAATAATCGATCCGGGATTCGGTTTTGCTAAAACGCTTGAACAGAATTACCAGATTCTATGTCATTTAAATGTGTTCAAAATGTTCGGTTTACCAATTATGGTTGGCTTAAGCCGCAAATCAATGATTTACCGTCTGTTGAATATTACCCCAAATGACGCTTTAATTGGAACTACTGCTTTACATATGATGGCACTCGAACGTGGAGCCGATATTCTCCGCGTGCATGATGTACTGGAAGCAAAACAAATTATCGAACTTTTTCGAAAGACCCAAGATGAAGGCAGGAATTATACTTTACAACACAGGGAATGATTATCTTTAGATTCAAATTAGCCATTTTTTCATGACATCCTTATTCATTCAAATACGCATAATAGATGTTATCGACATTCTGCTGGTTGCTTTCCTTATGTATCAAGTTTATATTCTTATTAGAGGAACCGTAGCATTCAACATCTTCATTGCGGTTATTGGAATTTGGTTGTTGTATGTATTTGTTAATATGTTGAAAATGAAGCTCCTTTCCTCTATTCTCGGAGGAATTATTGGAGGTGGTGCCATTGCACTCATCATATTATTCCAGCAGGAAATACGCCGTTTTCTGATATTTGTCGGGACTAAATATTTTCCAAACCGAAAGTTTTCGTTGCAGAATATATTACGTCGCGACGATACCCTGCTCGAAAAAGTTAAGATAGCTTCAATTCACAAAGCCTGTATAGATATGGCTAATACTTATACGGGTGCACTTATTGTAATTGCCCGAAAATCGTCATTAAAACTTTATGCCGAAACCGGCGACGTATTGCATGCAAAAACATCGAGCCGCTTACTGGAAGCTATTTTTATGAAAAATGGCCCACTGCACGATGGAGCTGTTATTATTGAAAACGATTTGATTGTATCGGCACGTTCTGTGTTACCCTTTTCAAATAAAACTGAACTTCCACCCTATTACGGCATGAGACACAGGGCTGGTTTGGGAATAAGTGAAAATACCGATGCTTTTGTTATTATAATTTCCGAGGAGCGAGGTGAAATATCCATCGCAGAGCACGGCGAATTAATTTCGGGCGTGGGAGAACAAGAGCTTTGGCATATCTTAAAAAACCAATTTGAATAGAAAAATTGGATACTATGGATCTAAAAGAAATATTTAAATTCAAGCTGATTAATACTGAAAAATATTCACTCTCGGTTTACCACCTTCTCATTACTATATTAATTCTGATTTCGGTTTGGATTATTCTGCGCTTTATACGCCGTATATTCCGACGGCAGGAAAAGCGTGAGCGTATTGATGTTGGTACTAGTCGTGCAATTTTTTTAATCATAAAATATGTATTCTGGACTATC
>CAYMQP010000220.1:0-7112 GCA_964392505.1 uncultured Bacteroidales bacterium | reverse complement strand
CTACAATCGGACCAATGGATAAACTTAATTTGCCACTCTATGCTTTCAGGATAAAAGGATCGAAGAAAGATAGCCTTCTTATCTTCGACATATACAGGAAAAAATATGTTAGCCTTACTTCCGAAGAATGGGTTCGTCAGAATATATTACAATATCTGCAAACTGAAAAGAACGTTCCCGAAGCTTTAATTTCAATAGAGGCAGGAATCCAAATTAATAAAAGAGCCAAACGTTACGACGCACTAATTTATTGTCGTCTTGCTCAACCCTGGATGCTTATAGAATGTAAAGCTCCCTCTGTTAACATCAATCAGGAGACATTTGATCAGGTTGCTGCATACAATCGGCAAGTAAATGCAAAATATATACTGGTAACAAACGGGCTTAAGCATTACTGCTGCGAAATGAAAAGTACGAAGGGAAAAGTTATTTTTTTAAAAGATATTCCTGCATTTGAAGATTCTTAAAAGCAGAGTTATTTACTTTTTCAGGCCCAGAATTTCCACCAGGATTTTTCCTTCTTTAAATATCCATAACCATAACCGTATCCATAGCCATATCCATAACCATACCGCGATCGCGAAAATATAACGTCGTTTAATACAATATTTATCCTCGTAATTTTCCTGGTATTTAAATCGTCCATTAAGGTTTCCAATACCTCCGATGAAGTATAATTGAACCGAACAACAAGTAAAGTAGTATCACAATTCGGGTATATAAGTAACGCATCCGAAACGATTCCCAGAGGTGGAGAGTCAATAATTATAATATCGTACCTTTTCTTTAATTCGGTAAGTAATTTGCCGGATAATGTCGACGATACCAATTCCGACGGATTGGGAGGTACAGGCCCCGACATGATAAGATCGAAATTTATCCGGTCGTCTTTAATAATAATTTCGTCGAGTTTACTGTTATGGCTGAGAAAATTACTCAATCCCTTATCAGCTTCGAGTTTGAGATTTTCTTTTATTTTGGATTTCCTGAGATCGAAATCAACCATAATCGTTTTTTTCCCATAAAATGCATATACCGAGGCCAGGTTCAGTGCTGTAAAGCTTTTACCTTCGCCCTGAACAGCCGATGTCACCAAAATAGTATTTGATTTCGCCTCATCGATTACAAATTGAAGATTGGCTCGTAAAGTTCTGTACGATTCTGTAAGGACTGAATTAGGTTCCTTTAGCGTTGCCGGAAAGTCGGTGAACTTTGCGTCGATAACATGACCTATCACCGGATGCTTAGTCAGTTTCTGAATATCTTCCCTGCTTCTGAGCTTATTATTTAATGTTTCCCTGAAATAAATCAGTGCTCCCGGGAAAAATAATCCCAACATTAATGCTACTACAAAATTGAGTTTAACATTAGGAGATACCAAGCGAGCATCTTCCGGTTCTGCAACATCGAGAATTTCATTAATAGGAATATTCGAAGCTTTGAAGATTTCCATTTCCGAACGTCTTGTGAGCAAATAAGTATATAGCTCATCATTAAGTTTGAATTTCCGTTCAATATTTAATAACTGCTGCTGGGCTCGGGGCAGATGATCGAGTGTTTGTTCCGTTTCGTTTATCTGCGTTTCAATTTCTTCAATGGAAATATCGGTAGCTTCCAGTACATTCCTGGCTGCATCGAGAAGTTTACGGCGGGTATCACTTATTTTGAGCTCAAGGGAAGTAAGATAAGGATTGTTCTTAATTGAATTAAAAGAAAGTTCGGCACGCTCGCTATACAGATCGGCCAGTTCCAGAATAAGGTTATTAAGAACCGGATCGCTGATCTCTAATGTAGTGGGAGCGATAAGTTCGTTAACATCCGATTTTGATTGTAAATTACTAATCAGATAATTAAAATACCGTTTTTTGACCAGGAGTCGTGCCTTCTCAGCTTCAAGATTCTCCAGTTTAGAATATGCTTTTTCGGTTTGGAAGCCAATATCCAATACTTTTTTTGTAGCTCTGAAATCCTGAAGCCGTTCTCCCGAAATGTGAAGTGAATCGACAATATCGGTTAGCTGTTCATCGATGAATCTGATAGTGGCCAGTGCAATTTTATTATCGCGTTCAACTCCACGTCGTAAATATTCGCGAGTAAGACGGTTTAAAAATACAGCCGCCTTCTGAGGATTTGAATATCGAAAAGTAATATGAAGAATCGATGAACCCCTTTCATTCTCTATTTTAAACTGGCGAAACGCTCCAACCAATTGCCTCTGACTGCAGAATTTAAAATAATAGGTTTTTTGAAGGTGTTGTCCGTTCAGATATTCATATCCGGGTAGAAGAGTAAAGCGACAAAAAGAATTTCCGGTTATTTGTCCAAAATTTACAGTATCGATAAACTGAAACACGGGAATAGCTCCCTTGTTCTGGTTTTTAACAAAATCGTAAAGCATTACATTCTCTCCTTCAGCCTTAATTACTATCAGAGTATCACTTAAAAATTTTACTGAAAAATAAATGGAGAGAGGCTGAAGATGCGAAGTATCGATTTCAACTGTAAAAGGGGTATTATTGTATAATTCCAGTTTATTGAACCGATGTTTTACATAATAGGCTACATTAAAATTCAGCTGTTGAATCGATCTTCGGGTAACCGATTTAGCCTGTAAAATTCCTTTTTCGTTTTCGAGTTGATAAGGATCGTTATAAAAAGCCGTAGAAAATAACTGAGACTTATCAAGCGGATTGTTTTCGTTATTAACTAATATGTTTGTCGATAATTCGTAAACAGGTGAGGTATACATAATGAAAACCATGGCTCCTGCAAGCGCTATAACGATACAGAGTAAAAATAATATCCAGTTTCGAAGAAAAAGAATTAACCATTTTTTTAGGTCTATACCTTGTTCTTCAAGTGCAATGAGGTTTTCATCATGCATTCCAAATTAATTTATAAATTCAGATATAGTGTCGCACCAAGAATTACTACTGAGAAAAAGTAAAATAAAGTTTGATATGGAAATTGATCATAGGCCCATGATTTGGTACTTCTTGGTTCGATGTAGATAACATCGTTAGGCATCAGAAAATAATAGGGCGATTCAAGTATTCTGTTATCGGTAATATCGAGAACATATACTTCCGAACCATTTTGGGTTTGCCGTATGAGTTTTACTTCCTTGAAGTTACCGTAATTCGTTATACCTCCTGCCAGTCCGATAGCCTGAAAAACATTTATCTGATCCTGCTCAATAGTAAAATTACCCGGTGATTTAACTTCGCCTAGTACTCCGACCTGATAATTAACAAGTTTTACATAGGCAGAAGCTTCCTTGAAGTATTCATCAAGTTGGGTTTGAATTGCTTGTTGCACTTCCTGAATGGTAAGCCCTTTTACATAAAGTTTTTCAATGAATGAAAAAGAAATATATCCAAATTCATCCACAACATATGTATTTAGGTATTGATAGGTTGCATTCATAAGATAAGGAAAATCTGCCTGAAAAAATTTACTGGTTTTCGGATCAACACTATAAACCCGGATATACAAATGGTCACCCGTCTGAATTCGATACGTTGTAGTGCGTGGATTTTCAAAGGTAGTTTTCATTTCCTTATTTACGTTCTCCTGTATGAGCTTTACCTTTCGCTGCGAAACACAGGATGATAATAAAAAAACAACCAAAACAATTATAATATTAAGGTTGATGAGCCGGCTTTTCTTTAAATGTTCCATATCGTTAATTTTTAATGATATTCTATTTATTTCTGTTTGTTGCTTTATGGAGATTTACTTTAGTGCCTCTTTCGTAAGCTACAACAAAAGAATCCCCCCCAATCTGATCTTTGAGTGCAACAGCCTTTGAATACTCGTTACCAGCATATAACTGGTATTTAAACCATCCCTCTTCAATAACTTCCCTGCACAAGTTAATTGTTCCACAAAACTGACTGATCTGGTCTTCACTTAAGCGAATTCTCGATGCTACTACCTGTACATAGAAATCAGTAGGATTTTCTAATTTTTTTCGTCCATAACGTTTTACATCCGTCTCCATTACACGGGTCATTTCCCTGGCTTCTACCAGGTTAAGGGATTTACCTTGTTGGTATGAAACCACCCATGCATCCCTTACGCCCGATTCCAAAGCTACTCTATTGGCCTCGGAATACAAGCGAAAACCTGTTACCCTGTATTTATACCACTCATCCTCTTGCATTACTTCTACCGTAAAATTACCAGGGAATATAGCCCAAAGTTGAGCTCGATTGAGGGGAACACGGCTTGCAGCTACCTGAACCATAAAATTAATATCGGAAGCTTGAGGTATGCTGCTCAGATCGTATGCCGCGCGAATATCTTTGCGCGATTCAGTATACAGGGTTTGTTCTTTATATTTTGTGCGATCTTCAGACTCATAATCTTTTGATACATCAGGTATTTTATTTTCAGTTTCCACATCTTTAGTAGCACCATAATCAGTAACCTGCGATTCCTGATCCAATAAAGCTAATTGACTAATCGAATCTTCTATGGTTGTCTGCATATCGGGAGTATATGAATACTTTTGTGAGAAAGTATAATCCGATCCCATATGGTAATTATGAAAGATATTGCGGGCATTTTCAACCGATATATCATCAACCCCAACAATTCCCGATCGATTTATTACTATGGGTTCAGGTACCGTAGGATCGTTCAGATATTCCTGGTATTCTTCGATTCTATTCTGATCGATGGCCAGATTTTCACTTTTTTGATCGACAGAAGCACTGTAATCATACGTACCAGGTTGTTCATATGTTGAAACCGTTGGCGTTTCAGCGTATGGCTCTTCAGTGTATGTTTGGGTAGGTTCGGAAGGAGCTACACCATTTTGAATCTGAATAGCCAAAATAAGATTATCAATGGCGGCAGCTTCAAATCCTGCTGCATCGTTTAACAATGCAGCTTTTTCATACGCATTTTTGTTGTCTTTTGCTTCTTCTCGTTTGATGGCAGCATTATTCATCATATCGGAAGCAGCATTTTTAAGGTTATCGATTTCGCCATATGAAACGACAGACTGATTTAATACTTCCTGACATAGCTCATACAACGATTCGTAGGCCGATGCATATAGCTTGTCAGCTTTAATTTGTAATGAAACAGCTTTTTCTTCAGCCTGTGCAAGCTTTTTTTGCAGGGTTTTTTCATCAAGTTCATAATTCGATTGCAAGGCTAATGCCTCATTGTAATAATCATTAGCTTCCTGGGTAAGTTTGCCTGCTTCCGATAAATCTTTTAAAGCTTTGTCAATCGACTTTTTTTGTTTATTATCAACAAAGTCATAAAGCACACTAAAAGTTTGTGATAAAGCGGACATTTCACTTATCAGAAGCAATATGATCCAAAAAACGATTGGTATTGCTCTTCCTTTCCTCATAGAAATACTGCTAATTGGAAAATTATCGATTTAATTATTATAAATCGAAGGTTTCATAGACTGAATATTAATCAGAAGTTACTAATAATTAGTAAGTAACTCCCCACACTTATATAAAAATATAAAAAAAAAATAACTGTATTCAAATCTTATGACTCTAATTTATTAAGAAGGAGTATTGATTAATTGAAGCAAAGCTTCATCTTTATAACCTTCTGTTGTCCTGATCCAGTTTTTTTTAATGCCTACCAGTTCAAAGCCCGCTTTCTGAAAAAGGTGCATACTAGCTTTGTTATCGGTGGTTATATTACAATATAGTTGATGCATCTGTATGGTTTCGAAAGCGTATTGAATAAGTTTTTGCAATGCACTGGTGGCATACCCTTTTCCTCTCTCGCTGTCGGCAGCGATTAGTATCCCAATGCCGGCTCGTTGATGAAATGGATCGAAGTCGAATAAATCAATGGTGCCAATGGATTTGCGAATTTTCAATTCGGATTCAACATCGATCATAAAACGCTGCTGCTTCATTTCATAAATATCCTTATAGGAATTCTCAATATATTTTGTCAGGATGTAGCGCGAAAAAGGAATCAGGGTATTACTAACCTGCCAGATTTTTTTATCATTTTCCCATTGATAAAGCAATTCTATATCGGAAGGTTCAAGAGCTCTTAATATGATTTTTTCATTACTTGATACCATAACCTAAATAGTTTTGAACAGTTGTTATGTTTCTGATAAATGCATCGGGAAATCCCGATTTGCGAATAGTATCAAGCTCCTCCAAGGCTTTTGAATACCCTTTATACTCACCATAAGTATATCTGTGAAGTTCATCATCTCCCTTTGAAACTACTAACGGGCCTAACTTGATTCTCTTAGGATCTATCCTGTTCCGAAGTGCATATAACTGTATTGTATAAGTAGGAATAGAATCAGGGAGGATAGTATAATCAGGTACATAACCATAGGGATATTCCTGAGAAGACCGATCGAGTGGATTATAGTACTTATCATCTTCAATCGGAGTACGCTCAGCAGCACTTTGTGTATAAGTTATAAGTGATTTATCAGATTCTGTATCCTCCTTCTTCCTATAATCTGAGTCTGACAGAGATTCATCGACAGGAGAATCTATAACATTTATCGGTTGAGATTGAGCATTTTCAGCTATTTTTGGCTCAGGCGAACCAGGGTTATTTGTTTCAACTGACATATAGACCTGAGAAGATTCCTTACTAATCTCTTGATTTTTATTATCTGATATTATGCTATCATCTGTTACAGAAGTAACTTCTTTTTCTGGGTAAGTCATTTCCTCGCTATTATCTTGCTCGATACTCATTTCTGTAGTAGTTTCTAAATCAGCCTTTTGTGTTATACTACTTGCTGGTTCTGAGTTAGTAAATCCCCCTGCTGATAAATTATTGAATTCGTTTTCATGCATGTGGCTTTCGGAACCGGAGGATTTAGAAAAAGAATCACCGAAAGCAAATTTTGGATCGTTTCCCCGCTGTACCTGGTACAGATCGTTTTTACCAAATCCTTCAGCCAGATCGCGTGCCAGATACCCCGTTTTGGTATTTGAAAAATAGATATAAAAAATATCATCGCGTGATGTATTAACTGGTAATCCTACATTAACAGGTATTGTCCAGTTTCCGCTACCATTAAGCTCGGAGAATAATATATCCATATTACCAATAGTTTCATGTCCGTTTGAGGCAAAATACAGGGT
>CAYMQP010000219.1:0-7114 GCA_964392505.1 uncultured Bacteroidales bacterium | reverse complement strand
GTTCTCGATCAGGCAGATTTTTCTTTCTGGGATCCTGAATCAAAGAACTGGAAAGCTGAAGACGGCGAATTTGAGCTATTGGTTGGTACATCCTCAAAAAGCATAGTGCAGCAGGTTAAGGTTTTTATGTCTGAATAGTCACTATAAATAGACAAAAAATGAATATTCTTGGGTTTTTTTAGAAAGGTGATGAAAGGATGTTTCAATCGGAAAAAATATCAACTCATATAAAATACAGTTGGAGCGTTTTCTGCCTGGTTTTCATAATGCTCCTCACATCTGCTTCCCAAAACAATTCGTACATTTTTAAAACTGTAGATGCCGAGGATGAGCTGGCACAGGCATGGGTAACATCTATTCATCAGGATTTTTTAGGATTTATCTGGATTGGAACATCGGATGGATTATACCGTTACGATGGTTACCATATTAAAACCTACCGTAGTATTACCAGCGATACGCTAACACTTGCAGGTAATAATATAACATCGATATATGAGGATTCACAAAAGCAACTCTGGATTGCTTCAACAAAGGGTATAAGCAGGTATAATCGGAACTACGATCTTTTTTATTATTCCAGCAACTGGCCGATTGAAAGTTTTTCCGATATTATTGAGGACAGGAATAGCAATATGTTATTTGGCTCATATAATGGTTTATTTAAATATATCCCATCTCGTAACGACTTTGAGGTATATTTTCAGCTTACAAATTTGAATCAACACTATGAGGGAATTCAGCGTTTCTGTATGTCGGCTGACGATAGTACTTTAGTTAATGGGCCTGGTGGAATAAAGCAATTTAACGATGTTAAAGGTTCCTTCCAATCATATATACAATTTCCTTCTACAATTAATGGTGGTTTAGTTAATTCGATAATACGTGATTATCGTGGCACCTATTGGATGGGAGCTCGGGATTATGGATTGTTTTATACGAATACGTCGATTGGGAACAAGATTCATCGCCTAAATCTGGGCAAGGATCATTTTTTGTTCGTAGGTTCGGTATTGTCTCTTCTGGAAAGTACCGACTCAGTTCTTTGGGTAGGAACCGAAAATAATGGGATAGTTCTTATTGACTTGAAGAAATATTATAGCGATCAACTTGAAATAACTCATATAACTAGCAATGACAATGGTTTGGCCAATAATTCAATATACTCTTTATTCGAAGATCGGCAGGGAAATATTTGGATTGGAACTTACGGCGGATTAAGCTTTTATAATGCGATTTACACCAATTTTCAGCATGTTCGGATGGCAGAGGGAAATAAAGGATTAAATAATAATATAGTTAACGGATTCTTTGAAAGAGAGGATCAAATATGGATCGCAACAGATGGAGGAATCAATATTTATAATCCGGCAAATGAATCATTTACATTTATAAAGCACAATCCTAAAAATAGCCAAAGTCTTAGCTCCAATGCTGTTTATGCATTTACAAGCGATTCATCAGCAAATATATGGATAGCAACCTGGGCTGGAGGATTAAGCCGATACAACCCGAAGAGTGGCTTTTTTAAACATTTTTATTCAAGTAGTGAAAATACATCGATAAGTAACAATAATATTTTTTCTCTGATTACCGATGAAAATGGAACCATCTGGATTGGAACAATGGGAGGTGGATTAAACAAATACGATCCTGATAATCAGACCTTTTACCATTACCTTCACGATGGCTCCAATCCGAAAAGTATTTCCAATAATTGGGTACGTCAGGTATTTCTCGATAGTAAGGGTCGGTTATGGGTTTCGACCTATAATTCGTTGGAATTAATGGACCGGGCAGATAATACTTTTATTCATTTTTTACCTGATAAAACTGTACCCGGAAGCATAAGCGATAACGGGGCCATAGTAATATTCGAGGATTCGCAACACCATATGTGGTTTGGAACTGAAACAGGACTAAATCGTTTCAATGAATCTGATTCTACTTTTCATATTTATACCGTTTCCGATGGATTACCAAGTAATGTAGTAAATGCAATTCTGGAAGACGATCAGGGAAATCTCTGGATAAGTACTAACAACGGAATAGCTAAGTTTATTGAAGGTTCTATAATACCTGCCAATCCGCGTTTTTTGGTTTTCGATATCAAGGATGGGTTACAGGGTAACAAGTTTAATCAGCGTTCAGCTTTTAAAGCGTCTGACGGAACCTTGTTTTTTGGCGGGAAAAATGGTTTTAACAGCTTTTATCCTGATGCCATTATAAGTAACGAAATTGTACCTCCTATTTTAATTACAGAGTTCCTTGTATTCAATAAACAGGAAATACTTCCCGGAGCCGAAGAAGCAAAACTCGAGAAACATATCAGTATGGCCGACGAGATTACACTAAAATATAAATACCGGGTATTTACAATAAATTTTACAGCCCTGAATTATATAATACCAGAGAAAAATCAATACAAATACATACTTGAAGGATTTGAAAATTCTTGGAATGAAGCAGGCAACCGTCGAAGTGCGACTTACACAAATCTCGATCCAGGAGAATACACCTTTAGAGTGATCGGTTCAAATAACAGCCTTGTTTGGAATACTTCAGGTACTACCCTAAAGATTATAATTCTTCCTCCATGGTATCGTACCTTTTGGGCTTATTTAGGTTATTTTATTGTAATATTTTTCATTGTACTGGCTTACCGCCGTTTTATAGTAATAAGGACTCATCTTAAGCATGAGGTGGCCATTGAGCGTCTCGAAAAAGACAAACTCGATCAGGTGAATAAGATGAAAACACGTTTCTTTACTAATATATCACATGAATTTCGAACCCCACTAACACTTATTCTTGGACCTCTCGATAGCCTGCTGGCAGATATTAATTTAAAACCAAAAATTACCCAGCAATTGAGCATTATACAGAAAAATGCTCGTCGTTTACTTCGACTAATCAATCAGTTGCTCGATATATCGGAAATCGAAGCCGATCATCTTAAGCTGAAAGTAGCAGAAGGTGATGTTATAGGATTTATTAGAGAGATAGCCGCACTTTTTCGCTGGCTTGCTGCACAACGCGAAGTTGAATATACTTTTACTACCGATCAGAAAGAATGCACGTGTTTTTTCGATGCGGATAAAGTTGAAAAGATATGCTATAATCTTATTGCTAATGCTTTTAAATACACACCAAAAAATGGCCAGATAAAAGTTGAGGCAAATCTTATTAACGATGATCCATCCATGAAAATAACCACATTGCAGTTAAAAGTTAAAGATTCAGGCATTGGAATAAAAGAAGTAGAAAAGTCAAAGATATTTGAGCATTTCTATCGTTCCGAGATAAAAGACAATAGCTCAACAAGTGGTTCAGGAGTTGGACTATCGCTGGTTCAGGGGTTAGTAAATGTATACCGGGGGAAAATACAGGTTAATAGTCATTTAGGTAAAGGCACCGAATTTGTTGTGTATTTACCGGTTGATGAAAGATCATTTACTCCCGATGAAATCGATCGGCAGGAAAGAGAACATATTCCTCCAACTGTCGATATTTACGACTTAGAACAGGGTTTCATTGAACATGATGCTTCCTTAACAGAGACTCATGATGCCGATAAAGCAATTAAAGATACGAAGCCATTAATTATAATCGTTGAGGATCATGTTGAAATGAGAAATCATCTTTGCGAATTACTGTCGGATAATTATTCAATTTTAGAAGCTTCAAATGGAGAAGAAGCCTTGAAGATTTGTACCGATACAATTCCCGATCTGGTTATTAGTGATATTAAAATGCCCGGAATGGATGGCTTTGAATTAATGGAATCGCTTAAATCAGCAGAAAATACCTCGCACATACCTGTAATTCTGCTTACAGCCAAAGCCGGCGATGAAGACCGGTTAAGAGGCGTTAGAATAGGCGCCGATGCTTATATTACAAAACCATTTGATCAAAAACTACTTTTAGCTACAGCTAAAAATCTTATCGAATCCAGGAAACATTTAATTGAAAAATTCAAAAAAAGTCTTTCATTAGAACCTTCCGATATATCTATTACCTCTCTCGACGAAAAATTCCTCCAACGGGCGATAGCTATTGTTGAGAAAAATATTGCTAATTCCGACTATAGTATCGATTCATTCAGTAAGGATATGGGTATGAGTCGTTCACATTTACACCGGAAATTTGTGGGGCTTACCGGACATTCTCCTAGTGGATTTATTCGTACCCTCCGTATGAAACGTGCAGCACAATTTCTTACTAAAGGCCAGCTTACAGTATCGGAAATATTATACAAAGTTGGGATAAAAAGCCGATCGTATTTTATAAAAAGTTTCAAGGATCAGTTTGGTGTATCACCTACCGATTTTGTAGCTATCGATAAAGTTAAAAATGGACAAAAAACTCATTTGAACTTTTAGATTCGTTCTTAGTAAACGCTCTCACTTTATACTCTGTCTGCGTTGAGGTTTAAATTTCAGGCTATTATCATGATCTTTCTTTTATGTGAGACATTTGAGAATACATTTGAGACATCAGGAAATATGCATTATTCCTTAATATATTATATTTAGCGGATTTTCAATATTATTAATTTTATATATTTTGGAACATAAGAAACGTCTGAGAAGACTTTTTATTATTGAACTGCTTATTATGATCGGCATAATTATGTCGGTAATGCTGTTAATAATTTTCATATAATTAAACCTAATACCTATGAAACACAAGCTAACACTAATTTTTACATCACGAAGAACCTGGCACTGCTTGGTAATTCTTCTGATGATACCTGTATTATTTGCTTTTACAGGTAGATCCTTTGCACAGGATAAGATACAGATAACAGGTACTGTAACTGACGGTGCTACAGGTGAAGCTTTACCGGGGGTTTCAATTTTAGTAAAGGGAACTTCGGTAGGGACTATTACTGATATTAGTGGGAATTATTCAATCGAAGCTCTCCCAACCGATGTTCTTGTTTTTAGTTACGTAGGATTTCTTTCTGAGGAAATCCAGGTTGGAAACAAGACAGTAATCGATGTTGCACTTTCACAGGACATCATCGGACTCGACGAAGTGATTGTAACCGGGTATGGTGTTCAGAAAAAAAGTGATGTAACGGGATCCATTGCATCAGTAAGTGGCGAAGATCTCGTTGAAATACCCGTTGCCGGAATCGACCAGGCATTGCAGGGCCTGGCTGCAGGGGTAAATGTCATACCTATTTCCGGGAAACCGGGTGAAGATGCGGTAATCCAGATTCGTGGAATAAGTTCTGTGAATGGGGTGGATCCTCTGATCATTATCGACGGCGTTCCCGGCAGCATTTCAGATGTTGCTCCCAGTGATGTCGCTTCCATCGAAATTCTTAAAGATGCCTCTTCTGCGGCTATCTATGGTGACTCAGGTGGTAACGGAGTTATTCTCATTACGACTAAAAAAGGTACATCAGGTAAATTGAAGACCAATTTTAACATGTACAATGGTATTGAGAATGTTGTAGATAAAATTGACCTGATGAATTCGGAACAATGGCTGGGTGTAGTTGCTGAAATGCGACCTGGTGATACAGCGTATACCGCTAACCCTGACACTTTTCCTAATTACGATTGGCAAGACATCATGTACCAGCCTGCCTATACCCAGAATTACGATATCTCCTTCAGTGGTGGTAATGAAGCGTCAACCTTTTTAATCAGTGGTGCTTACAACAACCAGGAAGGTATAGTGAAATCGAGTAATTTTGAGCGGTTTACTTTTCGGATTAATTCCGAACACAAGTTAACCAGCCGGATTACCTTCGACGAAAAGATCGGTTATATCAACAGAAAATTCCACGGTCTGCCACCCAATCAATGGAATGCTTATTATGACGGTCCCATTCGTAACGGACTCATCATGCCTCCTAATGTTCCTGCTTATAATCCAAATCGCAATTACGACAATGTCGACGAATGGGGTATTTCGGAATATGCACGGGTCAATCCTTTGGCAAAGCTGGATATGGTTGATCGTATATCCAAAGAAAACGACTTCATTGCCAACCTGGGAATTAAAATCGAATTTATTAAGGGACTCTCTTTTACCTCCAGGATTGCAGGTAGTATTAATTTCACTGATACAAAAGAGTATCAGAATTCCTATTTCTCATCTGTTTACGATTTTCGAAATGATAATGAAGTGAAGATCATTGCATCAATGGAGAAAAACTTAAGCTATACAGCACAGGAATTGTTGCAATATGATGTCTCGATTCTTGATGCCCACAACATTTCCCTTATGGCGGGGATGGAACTCAACCGCGACTGGGGATATGATTACAACGGGGAAAGGGCAATGGCACCTAATATTCCAGATAATCTGCAATATTTTTCCCAGTCTTCAAATGATACATTAGTCTCACAGATTATTGAAGGTAGTGCCTATGAAAATCGCGGCTTCGCGTATCTTGGAAGGTTAACGTATGATTATAAGGGTAAGTATCTGCTAACCTCGAATATTCGCTATAGCGGGAGAAGTTCTTTCGGCCCTGATAACCGCTGGGGTACATTTCCATCATTCTCTGTGGGCTGGAAGTTCTCTGAAGAAGAGTTTATTAAAGACCTGAATATTTTCAGCTTCGGCAAACTCAGGTTTGGATATGGTCTCGTAGGTACCTATGCAAAATCCGGTTATCCCTATCTGAGTATTGTAAGGTTCCCGGATACTTTCGGATATCCATTTAACAATTCCACATCCTCGCCTGGTGCAGCCCCTGTACAGATCGCCAATCCTGAAATCCACTGGGAGACCATCCATATGTCGAACTTTGGGATTGACCTGGCTTTTTTGCAGAATCGATTAACAGTGAGCGCTGAGTATTATAGCCGGGTAAATGAAGATATGCTCATGTTACAGGAAGTACCTTTTATTGCTGGTACTTACACATTGGGAGCCGAATGGGAAATAGACAATACCTCTCCTGAAGTAAATATCGGTAGCGTTAAAAACTCGGGTTTTGAGCTTACTGTCGGTTATAAAAGCCAAATAGGTGACCTTAAGTATTCCATCAACGGTAACATCTCTACCATTAAAAATGAGATACTCGACCTGGCATCGGATTCGATAACCTCCGGAAATGTTCATAATATTAATCCGATCACCCTGACCC
>CAYMQP010000218.1:0-7114 GCA_964392505.1 uncultured Bacteroidales bacterium | reverse complement strand
AACCGGCCCCCAGGTATAATTTTAACGGCAGCATGGTGATGTACGGATTCTGTGTTACTTCAACGGTAACAGAATCCCTAATGGATTCGATAACCCTGCCTGTATCGACCAGGATACCCTGATAATTAAACTCCTCCGAGGTATATAGGTTATTCACATGCGAACGCCAGCGAATGAAACCCAGATCGACAATACTTCCTGAGATGGATGTTTTTTCATTTACCTGCTGAATAAAGCCGACGTCGAATGCAATACCCCAGTTTTTCCTGTTAAAAATCATTTCGATAATATTGGCGCTTTCGTCGTATGTAATATCGTTTATATACCCGTTCTCCTCATCAATAAGTATAGGTGCTGAAGTGTTCATACGTGCTTCTCCTTGCAGCGTTAACGGAAAATAGGATGGATCGGTGTAGAGCGATACATTCGACCGGGGTGTTGCTGCATTTAGCTTTCCATAGAGCAATTTTCCCTTAACTCCTATATAGTTCAATCCTGTTTTCTTCGAAACTCCGAGCGCATATTCACGGTAATGCATGGCATATATGGCTGTTCCCCGCGAACTGGCATAATCGCCTTCGAATGGTGTATTACCGCGCCAAGGCAGTGTGAAAACATCTTTCGACAGGGTAATAGGAATATTGTTTTTCTCAATAATGGAAAAAGCAATATAGTAATTGCTGTATTTATAACCTACGGCCAGCCACGTGAAGTGCAGTTCGGTTCCTATCAGGGTACGCAGGCCAAGTCGTTTAACTCTGCGATCGATTAACAACTGACTGGTACTGTCGCTGGTGTTTTCGACAAGCTGGCGGTAACTAAACCCGGAATTGGCATAATTGAAATGAAACGATGATATAATAGGAAGACCAAAAAATACCTCACATTCCGACTGTACAGCAGGGTTAAGGAAATTACTTTCGCCCAGGTAATGCATCTGATAGAGCTGTTGATTTTGCTGTCCTGCAATGGCTGAGGAAATGGATAATATTAAAAGGAAAAAAAGGTTACGCATCCATCAAATTTGTTTTGCTACTCAAGTGGAACTAATAGTTCTATGCGCATGCCGAGTTGCACATTAAATTCTTGATAGGAATAAACATAAAGGGTATCATCATCGGGTTGGTAAGTTTGCAGATGTATATATAAGGCGAGCTGAGATGATTCTCTCAAGTGTTGAATTTCCTCCTCATCGAGATACGTATCGATAGTAGTGACAAAAGGTATAAGAACACTATCCTGGCTGTTTACTTCAGGACTTTGAATTACGATGCGTCCATCATCATACAGGGAGTCTAACGCGGTGCCATAACCATCAAAATAGTAAACCTGAAGGGAAGTATTCACCGGCAATTCGTTTGAGATATTGGAACGAAACATAACTGATACAATATATTCAGATTGCTCGATAATAGAATTCATATCGAAATATTCATAGAATATCGTGTCGTAACCTTTTTCAGGATTGATAAAATACAGAGTATCATCGTAGATTAAAAACGGAAAATCGAAAGTATCGGGGAGCAGCGTAATATCCGGAATTGGATCGGTCAGAGCCAGGTAAGGCATTATATCTTCCATGGAATAGGAAAGAGGACCGATGGGTACCGAATAGGAAGGATTATAATAAATGGTGTCAAGATCACGGTTAAAATTATCGAGACAGGCATTTACAGTAATAATCAATATCAGGATAGTAAAACCTGATAAAAAATAGTTTATTATGGATTTCAATCTATATGGCATTCGATATAATGAATCAGACTGTGTATGATTTTAATATGAATTTCCTGTATGCGATCGGAATAACCGCTATGCGGTACACGAATTTCCACATCGCTTAAAGCGGCCAGCTTTCCTCCATTTTTACCGGTAAGGGCAACAATTTTCATTCCTTTTTTCTTAGCCACCTCCGCAGCCTGCAAAATGTTACCGCTGTTTCCGCTGGTACTTATTGCCAGTAAAACATCTCCTGCTTTACCATGGGCTTCGATAAATCGGGAATAAATAGCATCGAAACCATAATCGTTAGCCGTACACGTTATATGCGAAGGATCGGAAATGGAAAGAGCCGGAATGGCTTTGCGCCGGTCTCTGAACTGACCTGTTAACTCCTCGGCAAAATGCATGGCATCGCATGTCGATCCACCGTTGCCGCAAGAGATCAGCTTGTTTCCCGAGTTAATTGCCTTCACCATCAGGGCACCGGCTGTTTCGAGTTTCATAAAATTCTTCTCATCGGAGAGGAATTTTTCAAGTACTTCTTTTGCTTCCAGAAAATCTTCTTTAAACTTGTTCATAAATAGGTATACCTGATATTTAGGTACTAAGTTTAAAAAATAAACGCATAATCTTCAAAAAATGATCTGTCGATGAAGAAAAAACTTAACGACCGTTTGTTCGAAATTATTTTTGAAGCCGATACACGGGCAGGAAAACTCTTTGATATCGTGCTACTTATGGTGATTTTACTAAGTGTTATTACAGTAATTGCCGAAAGTATACCCGCATGGCGAAATAATTGCGGATACACATTTTTAGTACTGGAATGGATTTTCACTATAATCTTCAGCGTGGAATATCTTTTACGTGTTTATTCATCAAGAAGGAAAATAAAATACATTATCAGTTTTTATGGCATTATCGATTTATTGGCTATATTACCGGCTTTCCTGGGTATCTTTATTGCAGGTGTAAGAAGCCTGCTTGTGATAAGGGCATTACGATTATTACGAATTTTCAGGATACTAAAAATAAGTCGTTACCTGAGTGCCGGCAATACACTTATTAAAGCTATTAAATCGAGCCGGGAGAAAATCGGTGTGTTTCTGTTTGCTGTATTAATGGTTGTTTTGCTGATAGGAACACTTATGTATCTAATTGAGGGTGAAAAGAATGGATTTACAAGCATTCCAAAAAGCATTTACTGGGCCGTTGTTACTTTAACCACAGTGGGTTATGGCGATATTACTCCACAAACGGCACTGGGGCAATTCCTGAGTGGTGTGCTTATGATTATAGGTTATGCCATTATTGCTGTACCAACCGGAATTATCTCGGTCGAAATCGCACGGTCGGAATTAAAAAAATCCTCAACACAGGTATGTCCGAAATGCATGCGCGAAGGGCTCGATGCCAATGCCGAGTTTTGCAAATATTGTGGTGCCCGATTAAATACCGAATAATATTAAAAGAAAGATCGAAATAAAAATTGATTCATGTTGTGACTTATTTTTAGCTTCTATTTGAGTAATAAAAAAGTAACTTTGCAGACAAACAATTATTATGTTACCTCGATTTTTCAGAACTTATAAAAACAGGCAGTTTACATTTATCCCGCGCTTTTACGATAAGCAGAAAGAAGAACTGCAGGAGCGTATAAAGCGAATTGAAAAGGAAGTTCAGGGCGGTCAAAATAATACCGAATATACAACCAGTATAATCCGGGGTTCATTCCGGCAAGCACGCGGATACAGGGCAAGAGCAAACCGCAATTCATCATTACGTATCATTGCCATCATAATTATTTTACTTCTTCTGGTCTATTTTCTTTTTGCATTATAAACCCGTTATTATATGGCCGACATCATCCAACTGCTTCCCGAATCAGTAGCTAATCAGATAGCAGCTGGTGAGGTTATTCAACGTCCGGCTTCGGTAATTAAGGAGCTTACCGAGAATGCAGTTGATGCCGGTGCCGACCAGATAAACATAATTATTAAAGATGCCGGACGCACGTTGGTACAGGTTATCGATAATGGAATTGGGATGTCCGATACCGATGCCCGGCTGGCTTTCGAGAGGCATGCCACCTCGAAAATACTTACAGCCAACGATTTGTTTGCAATTCGTACCAAAGGATTTCGTGGGGAAGCCCTCGCATCGATAGCTGCTGTTTCGCAGGTTATTCTGAAAACACGACAACCGGAAGAGGAAATAGGAACTGAAATAAGTATCAACGGATCGGAAATTGAATACCAGAATCCTGCCAGTTGTGCAGCCGGAACCAACATCATGGTCAAGAACCTTTTTTACAATGTTCCCGCACGAAGAAAATTTTTAAAAAGTAATACCACTGAGCTAAAGCACATTATTAACGAATTTCAACATATAGCACTTGCACACCCGGAAATCGCTTGTTCCCTGATTCATAACGATTCCGATATTTTTCATTTGCCTGTAAGTAATGTCAGACAGCGAATAATTCACATTTTCGGTAAACATATCAATGCCAATCTGAATCCTATATATTCAAATACATCACTAATCAGCCTTTCAGGTTTTATCGGTAAACCCGAGCAGGCAAAGAAAACTACAGGAGAGCAGCTCTTCTTTATCAACCGGCGTTATATGCGTCATCCATACTTTCATCGTGCCGTGATGCGCTCTTATGAGAAATTATTACCGCCCGAAAGCTATCCCAGTTATTTTATTTTTTTCGAAGCCGATCCGCAAACTATTGATGTTAACATTCACCCTACAAAAACGGAGATTAAATTTGAAAATGAGCAAGCCATTTTCCAGATTATTCAGGCTGCTGTCAGGGAAGCCTTAGGCAAATCGAGTGTAATTCCTTCGATTGATTTCGACAAAGAAGGTGTAATTGATATTCCACCCGTTAAAAAAGGAACGGAAATTAAAACTCCCGAAATTGGCATTAATTATTCCTATAATCCATTCGAAGCTTCTTCTGAGAGAAACAGATTCAAAACCGGAAAACACGCACCATCGCCTCCCGATGAATGGGAAAATCTGTATCGCGATACCCGGACGAGTGAGAATGGCGATACAGCTACAAGTCAGGAGCTTTTTCCTGACGACGGTGAATATAAAACATATCCCAAATCGGAATACATACAGCTGCGTGGTCGATATATTTTAACACCGGTTAAATCGGGATTGTTACTTATCGATCAGAAAATGGCATACGAAAGGATACTTTATGAACAATTGATCCATAGTGTTGCTCATAACCAGGGACTGGCCCAGCGCGAACTTTACCCAACAAAAATCGATCTCGATGCTGAACATTACATGCTCATTCTGGAAATTAAGGATGATCTGGCCTTAATGGGCATCGATATTAGCGATCTGGGCAAGAACACGGTAGTTATTAACAGCTGTCCGGCAGGTATTGAGTGCAACGATTTAAAAGAACTGGTTGAATCGTTTTTGGAGGAATATAAAAACACTGAACAGAAAGCAGGTTCGTCGGCAACAAAATCGGTGGCTGCCTCGCTAGCAAAAGCAGCGTCGGTAGGATTCGAAAAAAGAATTCAAACTGATGAAATGCAAACACTGGTTGATGAACTGTTTGCCTGCGAAAATCCGAATTATTCCCCGGGAGGCAAAAAGATATTATCGATTGTAAAAGTGGAAGAACTTGAGAAATATTTGAAATAAGAACGATTTTATTTGAAAACATTGCATATAGGGAATATGTTTATCCTATATTCGAACAAGAAAAAGTTAACATATGAATTATTATAACAGAGGCGGAGGTTTTTTAACAGCAATACCTCCAGTAACAAGAGTAATACTGCTTCTCAACATTATAATTTTCCTGCTGGATCTTTTTGTTGGACACATTATCATGCAGTTTCTCGCACTGTATAGTTTTAAAACAGGAGCGTTCCGGCCTTACCAGATAGTTACCCATATGTTTTTACATGGTGGTTTTGGACATCTCTTCTTTAATATGTTCGCCCTATTTATGTTTGGTCGGATTTTGGAATCAGTTCTTGGAGGTAAGAAATTTTTTATTCTGTATTTCTTATCAGGACTGGGAGCTGCAGCACTCCAATTATTCATTTACTATTTACAGGATGCACCTGCAATAATGATTGGCGCTTCAGGGGCAATATTTGGTATCCTCATCGCTTTTGCAATGATGTTTCCGAATGTGGAACTTATGATTATCTTTTTTCCCATACCAATAAAAGCTAAATACCTGGTTCCAATATATGCTGTTTTTGAATTATTTTTTGGCATAGCCAATTTTTCTGGTGATAATATTGCCCATTTTGCTCATCTGGGTGGAGCAATAATTGGCTTTATCCTGATTAAAATCTGGAAACGGAATCAGTTTAGAATACAGTAAAGCGGATGTTTTAACTTTCATCCTTTGATTGTTCATCTTTGACTTATCATCACTTAATTATTTTCTGTGTACGGATTATTAATTTCATATGCTGTATATCAGAAGTTTTTAGAGATAATGTAAATAAATTAACTTTGAATTTGTAAAAGCCACAGAGAGTTTCGATGAGTACCATAATAGATGAAATAAAGGCTTCTTTTCGGCAGGGGAATGCCATGGTGAAGTTAATTTATATTAACCTGGCAGTGTTTCTGGCTGTGAAATTGCTATTTATTATATATGTGCTGGCTACACCTGCATCGGGAGTTCCAAAGCGTTTTATTTTTCAGAGCCGTTTTCTGGAATATCTGATGCTTCATACCGACCTAAAGATTTTAATTACAAGGCCATGGACTATACTGACCTATATGTTCCTGCATTTCGAATTTTTGCATATTCTTTTTAATATGCTGTGGTTATTCTGGTTTGGCAGAATCTTCTTACATTATTTAACCGAAAAACAACTTTACTCAACCTATTTACTGGGAGGCTTCTCGGGAGCCTTTTTGCTGGTACTTTCCTTCAATATTTTCCCCGGGCTGGAAACCCATTTACCCGCATTAGGCGCTTCGGCCTCCGTAACAGCAGTTATAGTGGCTATCTCGTTTTATTCACCCGATTATACCGTATATATTCCTCTTATTGGTCCGATAAAAATTAAGTATATAGCCCTGTTTTATATATTTCTCGATATTTTATTAATTGTCGATGTGAATTCAGAAAGCGGGCTTAACCAAAATGCCGGTGGGCACATTGCCCATTTAGGCGGTGCAATTTATGGCTATTTATTTGCTGTACAGCTAAAACGAGGAAAGGATATCGGACGCGGTTTTTCAAGACTTGGCGATACTATTGCTGTATTTTTCAGGCAACGGCCTAAAATGTCGGTTTCCTATAAAAAGAATGCCAAGTATTTGGACGACCAGGAATATAATCGCATGAAAGCTGATTATCAGAAGGAAATTGACCGTATAC
>CAYMQP010000217.1:0-7128 GCA_964392505.1 uncultured Bacteroidales bacterium | reverse complement strand
GGAGTCGAATTAAAAGAAGCACCTGCTGGGACCTATTTTTATTTAATTATTCTGAACGAGAAAGTCAAACTGTCGGGTTATATAGTACTCAAGCGTTAAAGAAGAAAAGCATGAAAAATTTAATAATAATAGTAGCATCTCTATGTATCTTTTCACTTTGTAAAGGACAGCAGGAGATACTGTATACACAATATATATTTAGTCAATTGGCAGTAAATCCGGCGTATGCAGGCAACAATATCGATTTGAGTTTTACAGCAATCAATAGGAAACAATGGATTGGGCTGGAGGGCTCGCCGATTTCCGTTTCCTTTTTTGCCGATGGCGCTATATTTGGACGAAATCCCGACAAAGAACGTAATGTTCATAAGGATAGAAGGTTTCCTCTTTTTTCTAAGAATAAGCAACTGGGTTTGGGATTGGTATTATTCAATGACCGAATAGGAGTAAATAACTCGTTTCAAGCAAGTCTGGCCTATTCGTACAAAATAAATTTTAATGAGTATACAAGATTGTCTTTTGGATTACAAAGCAGTGTAATGAATTTTAACCAGTCGCTTGATAAACTTGAAAATATCAACGTTAACGATGTCATATTTCAAAATAATCTCAATACGATCCGTTTCAATACTGGTTCAGGAGTTTTTTTTGAAACAGAACATTATTATTTAAGTTTTTCCGTACCCTCTATCATAAAGAATAATCTTGATCTGACAAATAAAGAAGGTGAGAGACAATTACGCCAGTACTTTTTTTCCGCTGGATATTTGCTATATCTTCATCCATTATATAAATTGAAACCAACACTTATGGTGCGGCATACAGAAGCACTTCCAACTCAATTTGATTTAAACCTTTATTTGCTTTATAATGATAAAATCTGGACAGGCATTTGCTATCGGTATAACAATTAAATTAATATCTCATATATAATGTTGTTCTCTCAATCCCTTTGTTTAGGACTTGCCTATGATATCGGCATAGGCAAAGTAAGCCGTGTCAATATGGGATCGGCAGAAATTTTAATAAATTATATCTTTAAACAGCCTAAAAAACGAATTATAAATCCCCGTTATTTTTAATATGAACTTGCTGAATTTTAAATATATCTGTCAACTGATCATTTTAATTATAGTCTCCTTGATATTAACAGTATGTATTAATGGGCAAACCGTAAATGATCTGTCCAATCTGAATAAGGAGAAGTTGAAAAAGGCTGATGAATATTACAAATTGCAAGGATATCGTCAAGCCCTTGCGTTGTACCTCGAAGTTGTTCAGAAGGCTGCAGAAGATACTGCACTACTGCTCAGGATTGCAAATTCTTATAAAATGCTTAACGATCATGCAAATGCTGAAGAGTGGTACAGGAAAGCAGTAATAAATAATGAAGCGACCATTGATTCAAAATACAAATTGTATTTGGCACAGGAACTGACTACAAATGAAAAGTATGACGAGGCATTATACTGGTTTAAAGAATATTACAAGGTAGCCAGGGATGATCCGCGTGCATTAGCCGGTATAGAGAACATTGAAAATCTTTCATCTCTATGGTATGATACTACATTTTATGTTGTTTACTCTATGCAGTTAAACACTGAGTATTCAGAGTTCTGCCCGGCATTTTATAAAAATAATATAGTTTTTCTGACAGATAATAGAAACTCTAAATCCGGTTTTTTCTCATGGTTTATCTCCGAGCCTGATCAGGAAGGCAACCTCAATGCTGCAGAACCAATTAAAAACCATTTTAAAACTCAATACAATGCTGGTCCCCTAACATTTTATGATAATGATACAAGAGTAATATTTAGTCAGAATTACACTGACGAAAAATTGAGTAGAATAAATATTAACGAGATTCCACTGCAGCTGTTTAAAGCCGATATTGGTCTAGATGATCAGTGGATCAACAGCACTGCACTTCCTTTTGTAACAAAAGAATATTCCTGCACACAACCCACGATTTCCGGAGATGGAAAAACACTTTATTTTACCTCCGACATGCCAGGAGGATTTGGAGGGGCCGATATCTATAAAAGTGTCCTAATAAGTGGCTTATGGATCGATCCCGTGAATATGGGACCTGTAATAAATACTCCGGGCGATGAAATGTTTCCATATATTTTTCATGATACAGTAATGTATTTTTCTTCAAACGGTCATGGAGGTTTAGGCGGGTTGGATATTTTAAAAATCAACCTTGCAGATAAAAGCAGCAAAGTTAAACTTATGGGTTATCCAATCAATTCGTCAGGTGATGATTTCGGAATTGCAATGAATAATGATGACCTGAATGGGTATTTTTCTTCTAACAGAAAGCAAGGGTCAGGGAATGATGATTTATATAGATTTAAAGTTATTCGAATTACAATCATGATAAAGATAATAGATGAAAACACTGCACTCCCGGTCTCAGATGTAGGTATTTACACTCCGGAAGAGAAAAAAATAGGGACTTCCGATATAAATGGTAGTTGTAAATTAATTGTTCCTGCAAGCCAGATGTTTGAGCTTGTAATTAAAAAAGATAACTACGAATCGAAAGTGTATACGATTGAACCGCTGAAAGTAAAAAACAAGAATTTTGAGATTATTGCAATCAGAGAAGAAAAAGAAGAGCCTATAAAAAATGTAGTATACAAAGTACAGATTTGGGCCAGCAGAAAACCGGCAAGCAAACGGGAATTAAAAAGAAAGTATAAAGGCAATTTGAAAATTCAAAGTTTTTATGAGGATGAATGGTACAAATATGCTATAGGAGAATATTCTTCGTATGCCGAGGCTAGAGAACAACTTGTTCAATGTCAGGTTTATGATGCCTTTATTATTTCTTATATAGATAATAATAAAGTTGAAATAATTACTGCAAAAGAGGCTACCAATGAAACTAATATTAAATCACCGATTACAAGAGAGGATATATTAAATCTCTTTAAAAAGAGCAGTAATTTGTAATGCCGGTATGGAATCCTTTACAATAGTATTCCAACATACTTTCTTTATATTCACTTTTTGCTTTTGTTCGGTATTCATATGGATGAGGACTTGGTTTGCTGAGACAAACGGGTTCGAACAACGAAGCCCTCACGAGCATAGCGAGTAGGCCTGCTGCTTCGATTAGAAAAAAAGGTATTCAGATTTTGAATCCCTTTTTTATTTTTTCGTTTGGGTAACAACTTGAGCAACACTTTATTAGTAAAGGCTTTTTCGGCATCTCATAATCCTTTAGTATATTTATTTGTGAAACTTTAAAGAATGAAAAATCCAACATGGAATATAGATGAACTAATCCTTGTTCTTGAACTGTAATTTAGGATTAAACTAGGAAAAATGCATTCGAGAAACCCAGAAGTAATTGAGTTACTTCAATTGCTGAATAAACTTCCAATTCATGATGAGATACCCGATAAAAAAAATTCAGAAATCCATATGGTGTTGCAATGAAATTAAGCGATTTTCTTACTTATGATCCTGATTACGAAGAAAAATATTTGGATACAGAAAGAGATCCCGACAGGGTTAGTTCACTCCCACTTATGTCAACTCCCTCTTCCTGCTCATGATCGCGCCTGCTAGTGTCAAAAAAACTGTTTTTCTAATTATGAAAAAACCTCATATTAACTATGAAGCTTGTTACTTGTGATCCCGGCGCGATTAGTTCACTCCCACTTATGTCAACTCCCTCTTCCTGCTCATGATCGCGCCTGCTAGTGTCAAAAAAACTGTTTTTCTAATTATGAAAAAACCTCATATTAACTATGAAGCTTGTTACTTGTGATCCCGGCGCGATTCGAACGCGCGACCCACAGCTTAGAAGGCTGTTGCTCTATCCAACTGAGCTACGGGACCTTAAAGCATTACAATTCGTTCGCCTTGAACGGCTGCAAATTTAATCAATTATTTATCGCACGAAAACTAATTCATTGAATTTAGAAAATGCTGAATTGAAGCAATTGCAGTTATATTTTAAAACGCATGGTAAGCACTCCAGTCTGACTTATTTCAGCGATTTCGAAAGGCTTTTTCACTACTTTATACTTGATTTTTTTACCTTTTATCTCCTGTTCTTCGCTATACTCTTTTTCACCTTTATCAAGTACTTCCAGATCTTTTTTATGCTCGGCCTGGTATAGTTTGCTCCCTAGTAGTTCATGATCAGTTTTGCCAACCACACGATCGGGTGAAAGGCCATAATATTTTGCCCCTTCTTTATTCGCCAAGTGTATAATACCATTCTGATCTTTTAAAATATAACCTCCCGGAATGTTATCAAGCA
Source organism: uncultured Bacteroidales bacterium (assembly GCA_964392505.1). Lineage (GTDB taxonomy): Bacteria > Bacteroidota > Bacteroidia > Bacteroidales > UBA10428 > UBA10428. The sequence goes on along the minus strand of CAYMQP010000217.1, from coordinate 2,846 downwards.
TATTTTTCAGTAGCCGTCTTGTGTTATCAATAACCAGCTGCATTTCACGAGTACGTTTTTCATCATCCTGTCGCAGCCGGGCAAGCTCTTCCTGGGTAGCCTGCATTTCCTCCAGGTTTTGTCGCATTTCCTCTTCTCCCTGTGCAATTTCTTCAGCCTTACGATTCGACTCCTCAAGCAGGGCTGCAGTTTTCATATTTAGCCTCACACTCACAAAAGTAGCTGCAATACTGTCGGCAACCCGGTCGATAAACTCAATCTGGTGTGAACTGAATTCATTAAACGACGCTACCTCAATCATACCCATTACATCTTCATCAACTTTTAATGGAGCAATATATAAACAAGCCGGAATTTCATGTCCGAGTCCTGAGGTTATCTCGATATAATCATCAGGGATTTTTTTTAGATAAATTGATTTTTTCTCCAGGTAACTAGCTCCGAGTAATCCTTCACCAATTTCAATGGATTTCTCATGATATTTGCGTCTGTCGTATGCATAGCTGGCAAGTAATTCAATACGTTTATCCGATTCATGATCACCTTCAACAAGGAATATACCACCAACACTGGCATCGAGGTAACTAATCAGATTTTCGATAAGGGAATATCCGAGAAGTTTAATATCGGTAGTATTCTCACGTAATAAATCGTTGAACTTGGCTACACCATCATTGATCCAGTTTCTGATTTCATCCTCCTTGGCACGGGCTTCATGTTCTTCGCGTGATTTAACAAGTCGATCCTTTAATACATTCAGCGACTTACCCAAGCTGTCGCGGTCACTTAGTATTCTAAAGTTGTAATTAAAGTTACCTTCGCTCAACTCAAGTGCAAATTCTTCAGCATTATTAACGCGTCTTCTTAACCTGTTGTATGCTTCAATAGTATCACCAAGCTCATCCTTACTCTTATCTTGCAAATCTTTAACTCTTTCACCATTATGCAATAGCATAATACCATCCAGCAGACTTTTTAAACGTTTTGTAAATGAGTTTCCAAAGGTATACACAATTATATATGACATGAAGAGAATTATCATTGCCAGAATCAGGTATAAACCAAGCTGGTTCCTGTATGGATTTAATACCTCTTTCTGATCGATTTTTGTAACGAGAAGCAGTTCATCCTTATTGTTGATTTTTATTTTCTTTGAACTAGCAAGCACATCGTTTCCGATATAGTCTTTTACTCGTACAGTGCTTTCCGAATAAAGCAAATCCTTGTATTCAACAGAATATTGGGTCAGTATAGCCATATTTTCAATCTTGCTAAAGCGGATAATTTTATCGCTTGCCTTTCGACCTTTCAGTCTAATATATTTTTCAAGAAAACCCTCTTTGTTCGTAAGAAAAGGTTTGGGATTATTCCTAAGTTTCAGATCTGATCCGATAATAGTGTATTCCAATGTAGTCTCACCACTCAGATAAGCATCGTCAAAAAGTGATGCATCGAATATATCGGTTCCCAACTGCACTATCAGAATGCCCTTCAGTTGATCAAACGAGTAAAGAGGTATCGACAAAAAGGCAATAGGTTTATCGCCTGCAGGCATATAATTTTCGAAATCGCTCATAAAGGTCTCATTTTGTCCCAATGATACGGCAACCCGAAACGCTTCAGATAGCTTACTATTTTTAAGTACTCCTTCGTACAGGTTTACTCCAAAATCGACACTCTTCTGAGTTGAGTAAACAACATAACCTGATTTTGGATCGACCAGATACAAATCGTTCGCATTCATTTTCTTTCGCAGATCGCTAAGGTAAGGATGGTGGCTATTGTGCGATTGCGTATAAGAGCTATAATCTTCGTATTTGTTGAATTCTTCCTTTTCACCCAGGGATTTTGGATTTCCCATTACATAAAGAAACTGACTCACAATTGTTTTTGGATCGGATGGAAAATAATCAATCACATTTTCGGATGAAATAGGTGCGTATTGGGCTACGGCCTTAGTATAATAATTTTCAAGATCATTTTTTAGCTCCTTAACCTGATTATCGAAAAAAAGTTCGTATTTATCTTCCGGTAATGAAGCAAAAGAAGTTATCAGCTCTTCGGCTGCCATTTTAAGAGGCTCCTTAGCTGCTATAACGATAAATTTCTCCTGGGTATTATGTAATACCAGTTCCAATTCCGAAGCTTTGCTATAAGTCAGTTCTTCAAGCTGACTAGTTGTATTTTTAATAAGTGTATTACTCAATGTATTGAAACCTAATACATAATAAAGCAGCATTATCAAAAGGATTATGCCAAGAGTAAGGAATATTATTTTTGTGATAAAATTGAAATTACGGGGATTAATCCTTCTGAGAAAACCTGGTTGAACTTTCTCCATAGTATGCACATTTATTGCAATTTATACATTTTTATTACATAAGTGATGTAATAAGTTTTAACCGATAGCTGATATTGAGATCAATTTAGCAAAAAAAATGTTTTTTTTAAGAAAACCACTTTTGAGCTTGGATAAGTTTATTAACGCCGCACAGATCAGATTCTATTAACCTAAGGCACACCATACAATAGCAATGGAATCTGCTATCTTTAAGCACTAATTTACACTATGAATCAATTGGTAAATCGCAATATCGCGCTGCTGTTCCTAATTAAAATCTGTAAATGGTTTATGCTTTACATGCCGGTTGTTAAGCTTTACTATACTGAGAACAACCTTGACGATTTAGAGCTATTCCTGCTGCATGCAATTTATTCGGGAATAATTTTTGTTGTCGAAATACCCTCCGGTTATCTGGCAGATATTTGGGGACGAAAAAACACCATGCTTATTGGCCTATCACTTGGAATTGCAGGATTTTCGCTTTATTCTATCACAGCAGGTT
>CAYMQP010000216.1:6138-7144 GCA_964392505.1 uncultured Bacteroidales bacterium | reverse complement strand
GCAATAAAACTATCTGGCCGTTATTCCATTACTTCACTGAATATGCTGAATTTGAAAAGCACAACTGGCAGGCTTACGATGTGGTTAACCGTAAATTTGCTGATACGGTTTCCGAATATATATCACCCGGCGATATAGTGTGGATTCACGATTACCAGCTTATGATGCTTCCTAAATATATACGTGAACATTATGAAGATGTGTTAATTGGTTTCTTTCTACATATTCCATTTCCTTCCTTTGAAGTTTTCCGAACATTACCCTGGCGTAACGAAATACTTGAAGGTCTGCTTGGTGCCGATCTTGTCGGCTTCCATACCTATAACTATGAGCGACACTTCCTGAGTTCTGTGAGGCGTTTGTTAGGTTATGAAATTCATTTTAATGAGATTAATATAGGAACCCGTATTGTTAAGGCCGATACATTTCCCATGGGAATCGATTATGAAAAATTTAATCAAAAGGCAATTGAACATAAACAGCGATCGAATAAAGAAAAATCGACCTTGCAGAAGGAGATTGACCAGTTGCTTTCCATCTCACCCGGATTGAAACTGGTGCTATCGATCGATAGACTCGATTATACAAAGGGCATAGCCAACAGGCTATATGCATTTGAGTATTTTCTGCTTAAATTTCCTGAATTTCGTGAAAAGATTACCCTGGTCATGTTAACTGTACCTTCACGGACGAATGTGGAGCAATACCAGATAATGAAAAGTGAAGTTGATGAACAGGTAGGTAGGATAAACGGAAAATATTCTACTATTACATGGACTCCTGTATGGTATTTTTATCGCTCATTACCTTTCGACGACCTGATAGATCTGTATATATCCTCGAAAATTGCACTCATATTACCAATTCGCGATGGAATGAACCTTGTTGCAAAGGAATATATTGCCTCGCAGGTTGATGGAAGAGGTGTACTGATTCTTAGTGAGATGGCGGGTGCTGCCCAGGAAATGAGTGAGGCACTGATTGTTAATCCAAAAAACTTTGAAGA
>CAYMQP010000216.1:0-6128 GCA_964392505.1 uncultured Bacteroidales bacterium | reverse complement strand
CACTTAAAGAGGCCATATTGATGAGCGAGCAGGAGCAGGAAGAGCGGAATACTGTGTTGCAACTTCGGCTCAAACGTTATGATATTGATAAATGGGCGAACGATTTCATGGAAGCCTTGAAAAAATCAAAGGAAATTCAAACCCGTTATAATTCTAAGAAACTGACCTCAGCGATTAAAGATGAGATTAAAACTCAATATAAAAAAACAAAAAACAGGGTTTTGTTTTTAGATTACGATGGAACCCTTGTGGGTTTTCAAAATAAGCCTGAGCAGGCAAAACCAGATTATGAATTACTCGATTTACTTGATCGTATAGTAAATGATAAGCAAAACAAAGTAGTATTGATCAGTGGTCGAGACAGGGCTACTTTCGATAGCTGGTTTGATAAACGAAAATATACATTTATTGTTGAACATGGTGTTTGGTATAAAGAATATAATGTCAACTGGCAACTTATAGAACCTATGAATAATGATTGGAAAGAGGCTATTAGACCAGTTATTGAGGTATTTGTCGATCGTACCCCGGGGTCATTCCTCGAAGAAAAAAATTATTCACTGGCATGGCATTACCGTAAAAGTGATCCGGAATTGGGAACACTAAGAGCGAACGAATTGAAAGATGAAATGACAAGTATGATCGCCAATCGTAACTTGGAAATTATGGAAGGGCATAAAGTACTGGAAGTCAAAAATGCAGGCATTAACAAAGGACGAGCAGCTTCTAAGTTACTGCTTGCCAATTCATACGATTTTATACTGGGCATTGGCGATGACTGGACCGATGAATATTTGTTTGAAGAATTACCTGAATATTCGTTTACTATTAAAGTGGGAATACATAATACATTGGCTAAATATAATCTGAGTAATTATCAGGAGGTTAGAAGTTTATTGAAAGATATGGTTAGCTGATGGAAAAATTAACCATTTAGAAGGTAGGTTTGATAAGGAGGACCTCAAACAATGATCAGGTATGCAGCTTGACAATCCTTTCGCTGAAAGAAAGTCCGTTATCATTTTTAAACGTGTAGTAAAATGCACCACGTTTTGAATCGGTAGTATTTTTTACATTTAGCTTTTCCAGTATTTGCAACGACAGGATTTTTTTACGGAAATTACCCGGATCGAAACTACGTTGGAAGATAGCTTCATAGAGTTTACGTAGTTGAAATATAGTAAATTTCGACGGAAGTAGTTTTTCACCTATCAGTTCATAGCTTGCTTTGAGTTTTAATTTTTCGTGAGCATAAGCTACCATTTGGTCATGATCAAAAACCAGAGCGGGTTTCTTGCTGAATGCCCACCATTTTGCTCCATGTTTAATTACCAGTTCTTTATCGTGTTTATCAATACGTATCATCGCATAAAATACTACGCTGATAACCCGTCCGCCCGGATCCCTCGCTGGATTTGAAAAGACATATACCTGCTCCAGGTATATGTCTTTTAATCCTGTATATTGTAGAAGTATGCGTTCTGCAGCCTCCTCTACTGTTTCGTGTTGTTCAACCCAACCACCCAACAATGACCATTTACCCTGTTCCGGTTCAAAACGCCTGTGTGATAATAATAATTTTAGCTTTTCATTTTCATATCCGAATATAATACAATCAACCGCTACATGATGTGTCGGGTATTTATTATACTGCGATGTAGTCATCCGATTATGGAGGATTTATTAGAGTCTTTTAAATAGGATAAAAAATGATTTTTTGATCACTTTATGATTCCAAATTTGTACAAAGTTACATGTTTATATTTTTCACCCGGCTGTAAAACAGTCGATGGAAAATTAGGGTGATTGGGTGAATCAGGAAAATGCTGGGTTTCGAAAATAAGTGCCGATCGATATACATAGGGTCTGCCTGAACGTCCTGTTATAGTGCTATTGAGAAAATTTCCACTATAAAACTGAAATCCCGGTTCAGTGGTAAACACCTTAATATACCGACCCGTTGTTTCTTCCCACAATTTGGCAGCGAAACTTAATGTATCGTCCGGCTTTTTATTGAGCACCCAGTTATGATCGTAGCCCAATCCGTTAATCAGCTGTTTGTCTTCCTTGTCAATATCACTTCCAATTTTTTTACCCTCTGTAAAATCGAAAGGTGTGTCTGTTACCGGAGCAATTTCACCGGAAGGAATCCATTCATTGTCGATAGGAGTATAATAATCGGCATTAATTTTAAAATAATGATCGAGAATGGTGGAATCACCTTCACCTTTAAGATTCCAGTATGTGTGATTTGATAAATTGATCACTGTTGGCTTGTCAGTTTCAGCTTCATATTCAATTTTCAACGAGTAATCGGAGACAAGTGTATATGTTTTTTTTATGCTTAAATTTCCCGGATATCCTTCTTCGCCATCGGGCGAGAGGTAAGAGAATGTGATACTGTTTCCTTGCTGCTTGGCGTCCCAAATTTTTTTATCAAGTGCTTTTTCCCCACCATGAAGTGTATTCTTCCCATCGTTCTGATATAAGCTATATTCATTTCCTTCGAGCGTAAAGCGAGCATTCTTTATTCGATTAGCATAGCGACCTACAACACAACCGGTATAAATTTTATCGTTCAAATATTCATTTATATTGCTATAACCCAGGGCAATATCGGCATAATTACCATTCCTGTCAGGTGTTTGTACAGCAACAATACGGGCTCCGTAATTACATAAATAAACTACAATACCACTATCGCTTTTAAGTGTATACAATTTTACTTGCTTGCCATCGATAATGGTATCGAATGCTTTAGCATCAATCGCTAGCGGATTTTTATCCGGCTTTTCTTTTGTTACGCATGCAACTGCTGTAATGAGCGTAATAAGAATTATCAGGTTTCTCATAGTAAAAGTTGATGGTTAGTTATTAGTTAGTTCTTTTTCAACAAAATTCCCAAGTTTAAGATACTTGTTATAAATGACTTCGTATTTAATAGCGTTTTCGGAGTTAGGAGTGTATTCTGTTTCAAAACCATTTCCCATATTCTTTTTGGCCAGTTCAAAATTGCTGTAGATTCCTCCTGCTACTGCCGCTGCCATGGCTGAACCCAAAGCACAAGCTTGTTCCGCACGGGCTACTAGTATAGATTTGTTCAGTACATCGGCCATAACCTGCATAACATAATCCGATTTTTTAGCAACGCCACCTAAAGCGATTATCCCATTAATTTTGACTCCTTCATTAATAAATCGCTCAACAATAGCTTTTGCACCAAAGGCAGTGGCTTCAACCAGTGCTTTAAATATCCTAGGTGCATCGGAACCCAGTGATAATCCGGCAAGTGCACCTTTAAGGTTCTGATTGGCATCGGGAGTTCGGCGGCCGTTAAGCCAGTCGAGTGCAAGCTCCGAGGTTTCCTTGATCGATATTTTTTTTGCTTCTTCACTAAGTTGGGGAATCAGGCTTTCTGCAATTTCTTCGATAAGTTTATTTTTATTCTCACTAGAAATAAGTTTTGTATTGGAGAGTAGATTATCAACAGGCCATAGTAACAGTTGCTTGAACCATGCGTATACATCGCCAAAAGCCGATTGCCCAGCTTCAAGCCCCATATAACCTGGCAGTACCGATCCATCGACCTGCCCGCAAATTCCGCTAATCAGATTATTTCCCATGTCTTCGTAAGGAGCTGTAAGAATATCGCACGTTGATGTACCCACTATTTTAGTCAGATAGTAGGGTTTTATTTCGGCTCCTACAGCACCAAGATGTGCATCGAAAGCACCAGTACCTATAATAACATCGTCAGGTAAGCTAAGTTTTATTGCCCATTCTTTTGTGATTACTCCTGCCGGTTGATCGACAGTGCAGGTATCCTCATATAATTTTTCCCGTAATCCTGAGAGTAAAGGATCGAGTGCAACAAGGAATTTTTCTTCTGGTAATCCGTTCCAGCTTTCATGCCACATAGCTTTGTGGCCTGCGGCGCAGCGACTTCTTTTAATATCTTTCATCGATTTTACACCGGTTAATAATGCTGGGATCCAGTCGCAATGTTCAACCCATGAATAGGTGGCATTGCGAACCGATTTGTCCTCGCGTAATACATGTAATATTTTTGCCCAGAACCATTCGGATGAATAAACACCACCCTCATACATAGTATAATCCGTTCCTCCCCAGTTTTTAGCCTTATCGTTAATCTCCGCAGCTTCCTTTACGGATGTGTGATCCTTCCATAAGATAAACATGGCATTCGGATTACTATCGAATTCCGGTGTAAGCGATAAGGGTATTCCTTGTTCATTTACTGCAACAGGTGTTGAACCAGTGGTATCAACCGATATGGCACCCACAGCATTTGCTATTTCTTGTCCTGCAGTTTTCAAGATACGTTTAATGGTATATTCTAATCCTTCAATATAATCCAGAGGGTGCTGCCGAAATTGATTTTGTGCCGGATTACAATATTTCCCTTCTTTCCATCGGGGATAATAAAATACTGAATCGGCAATTTCTTTACCATCAGTTGTATCGACAAGAATGGATCTTACAGAATCGGTACCATAATCGATTCCAATTACATATTTTTTCATGGATAAATAAGTATTCTTACTTCTGAGTTAGTGTTATTTTAACTATTGATTTGGCTGGTATAGCTACCTGCATTTCACCTCCTTTAATTTTGTATTCTTTGAAAGTTTGCAGGTTTACATATTCAGCCTGATCGAAATCGTTCAGTGCATTCATATTATCTGCTGTAATGATGGTTGCATCGACAATCGATAGCTTACCATCAGTATCAGTTGATATGCTGGTGCTGGCTTCCTTATTTGGATTTACATTAGCAACAGTAATATTAATTTCTCCATCAGTATTTTTTGAAGCCGATGCAGAAAGTGTCGGTATTGTATCTTCTTCGTATGCATATTCCTCGCATTCAACTTCTGTAGGAAGAAGCAATGCATCATGATGTGCATTATACATTTTGAATACATAGAAAGTTGGAGTCTTTACCATCTTATCATCATGTGTAAGCACCATGGACTGGAGAACATTCACTGTTTGAGCAATATTAGCCATTTTCACCCTGTCGCAGTGATTGTTAAAAATGTTAAGGTATATGGCCGCACTTAGGGCATCGCGAAGTGTGTTTTGCTGATATAAGAACCCTGGATTTGTTCCTGGCTCCATGTCGTGCCAGTTACCCCATTCATCAACAATCAGGGCAATCCTGTTTTTAGGATCGTATTTTTCCATAATAGCAATATGATCTTTAAGGTTATCTTCCATTTGCATGTTCTTACTGATTGTCAAAAACCAGTCTTTTTCTGTAAAATCAGTGGCCGATCCTTTACTTTGCCATGTATGGCAAACAGTATAGTGATGATATGACATACCCTGAATTAGATGTTTCTGGTGTTGTGTTTTCTTCATCAACGTTTCAGTCCAGTTCAAATCGTGATTTAATCCTCCACTGGCAACTTTGTACTCAGCCCGGCAATAAGTTGCAAATCTCTTGTATAGATCGGTATAATAATCGACTTCCATATTTCCACCACAACCCCAATTTTCATTACCTATACCCCAGAATTTTACATTCCATGGTTTCTCATGACCATTTTGTTTTCTTAATCGGGTCATTGGACTATCCTTATCGGAAGTGACGTACTCTATCCAGTCAGCAGCATCCTGAACCGTTCCGCTTCCAACATTCACTGCTATGTATGCATCGGTTTCCAATATTTCACATAAATCGAGAAATTCATGGGTCCCAAAACTGTTATCTTCAGTTACCTGGCCCCAGAAGATATTTAGGATTGGTGGGCGATCTTCTTTAGGTCCAATCCCGTTTTTCCAGTGATACGTATCAGCAAAACATCCACCTGGCCAGCGAAGAACAGGTATTTGTATTTCTTTTAGTGCTTTTACCACCTCGTTACGAATTCCATGCGTATTCGGGATAGGGGAATCTTCACCAACCCAAATTCCATCATAAATACATCTACCCAGATGTTCGGCGAAATGGCCATAAATGTATCTACTGATAGTATCTTTCGCTTCTTTGGTTTTAATAATGATTTTATTATCCTGTGCTTTACTAGCATTAAAAACTAAGAGGATTAATACTGACAAGATAAATGCATGTCTTTTCATAATTCTCTGTATTTATTTTGGTT